>CAXGRO010000603.1:0-3900 GCA_964012055.1 uncultured bacterium | reverse complement strand
TTTCTGTTTCATCAGACTACTCCTTAGCGCGTAAGAAATAGTCTCAGTCTAAGTGGAGCAAATCAGAGGGGTCACCACAAAGCGTACAGTGCTATAGGTTGAGACAAAGAGATGAAGCATTCCGATGAAGAACTCGTCCGCCAAACCCTAACAGGTGATAACCGGGCATTTGACCAATTGATTCAAAAATACCAGGCAGCAATGTACGCACTCACAAATGGACGGGCAATGTCTCAGACGCTCAGGATCTCACTCAGGAGTGTTTCACGCAGGCATTCGAAAAACTCAGCCAACTACAAAGTCCCGAGAAATTCGCCGGCTGGCTGCACATCTCAGCGGCCAATGTCTGCCGTATGTGGCAGCGCACCCTCCGCAAGACTTCGGAATGGCACGACGACCTTGGGCAAGATGGTGTTCCCTTCACCCAAACCAATATGTCCTACCCGACCGAGATATAGAACACCGGGAACGCGCCGCACAATGGTCGACTTACTCGACTTATTGTCCGATAAGAACGCGCTGGCGGCGAGGTTGTTTTACGTAGACGGGCTCTCATATAAAGAAATAAGAGATATACTCGACATAAAAATCACTACTGTCGAAGGCCGCCTGCACAAAGCCAGAACACAATTAAAAAACTCCCTGCGAGAACAATACGACCGCAGCGCCCACAAGCAACTCTTATTAAAACTAATCGTCCTTGCAGAAGGAGTGTACAAAATGGACGCCATACGAAACCGACGAGAATTTCAGTCATAGAATTTAACTCAGTTAAAAAGTCTTAGCGCTCATCGCCAAAAACTTCAACAAACATCCGATGCACCGCCTTATCCTGGTAGGGGTCGGCGCCGTCCGCCAAGTCGGCTTCAGAATAGCCACTGCAAACGCCTATCACCTCGATACTACACCCGTCGTAATCAACCCGATAATCCACCCGCCAGGTCCTGAACGCAATGCGATAACCGCCGTCCAATGCAAAAATCCGCTTGCGCCGCGTGTCGGTGGGGTCGGTGCGCAATTGCACCTGGAGAAAATTGACCAGGTCGTAGCCGGCGTGCTCCGCCACCCACTCGAACTGCGCCTCAACACCCGCCGCAATGCTCAGCGCAAACACCCGCTCCTCGCTGCCGTCCACCCACCCCGCCCGAGCCTCCGGAAAAGCGTCGGCGTAGGGCACATAGGGCTTTATGTCCAGCACCGGCGTGCGGTCGAGAAAGTCGTGCTGCCCCACGCGCAGGCGATTTCCTTCAATGCCCAACAAGCGCACGCAACTCATGCCAATGCGGTTGGGCCGGTGCGGCGAACGCGTCGCAAAAACCCCCACCTTGCCCATGCCCTCGCGCGGCGGCTGCACCAGAGGATACCAGGTCTCATTCAAGTGCAACTCATAAATCACCCAAATCCGCTCGAAGTCGGCCAAGCCCAGCAACCCATCGCGCAAACCCCGCTCCTCATTAAGTTGGATCCACGCTTCGTTGTCCGGCGCAATGCTCGCCTGTCGCGCCGCTTCATAGCGATAGCGATGGGCGCACTCGATATAGCCAATCGGCGCAAATTCAGAGCACATCTCGCCCTTCAACTCTCCGACGTCACCAGTTTTTCTATCACTTCAAAAAGCTGATCTGCCTTAATCGGCTTGGACAAATAAGCATCCGTGCCCGCCTCCAGGCAGCGCTCCTCGTCCCCCTTCATGGCGTGGGCCGTCAGCGCGATGATCGGCAGGTGCTCATCGCTGGCGGCTTCACGCTGGTGAATGGCCGCCGTCGCCTCCAAACCGTCCATCTCCGGCATTTGTACGTCCATCAGCACCAGATCAAAAGACTCCGCTTCTAAAGCCTCTAGCGCCAAACGGCCGTTGGCGGCCAACACCGCCGTATACCCCTATTTTTCCAAAAGGCGCAGGATGAGCTTCTGGTTCACTGCGTTGTCCTCGACCAGCAGCACGTGCAACGACCGACCCGCCCGATCCGGCACCACGCCGCCCCCCGACAAAGCATTGGCCTCCCCCCCCACCGATCCAGGCACCGCCGCGGCCGGCGCGGCCTGGCTTTGGGCCAGGCTGACCACAAAATGAAACGTGCTCCCCTTGCCCTCCTCGCTCTCCACCCAGATATGGCCATCCATTTTTTCCACCAACTGGCGGCTGATCGTCAGCCCCAAACCGGTGCCGCCATACTGCCGCGTGGTCGACATGTCGGCCTGGGAGAAGGCGTCGAAAATAGTCTCCTGCACTGAGGCCGGAATGCCTATGCCCGTGTCGCGCACTGCCACGTGCAGGCGCACCGCATCTGCGGCAACCGCCTCCACCTCCACGCGCAGAAGAATGTCGCCCTCTTCGGTAAACTTGAGCGCGTTGCCCAGCAGGTTGTTCAAAATCTGGCGCAAGCGAGTGGGGTCGGCCACCAGCGCGTCGGGCACCGCCGCATCTACCTCAAGAAAGAGCTCCAAGCCCTTGTCGTAGGCCCCGCGACCCAAAAGATTTGACCAACTCGCCCAGCAGATCCCGCAGGCTTATGGAGACGGGATCAAAATCCAACTGCCCGGCCTCGATCTTGGAAAAGTCGAGTATGTCGTTAATAATATCCAGCAGCGAATTGGACGAAGTTCTCACCATATTGAGGTATTCGCGTTGCTCGTTGTCGAGGTTTGTATCCAACGCCAGCATGGTCATACCAATAATGCCGTTCATCGGCGTGCGAATCTCGTGGCTCATATTGGCCAAAAATTCACTCTTGGCGCGATTGGCTACTTCGGCCGCGTCTTTGGCCTGGGCCAATTGGTAGGTGCGTTCCTCAACCCGGTCTTCCAATTCGTCGCGCGCCTGGCGCAACCTCTGGTCGCGTCGCACCAGTTGCTTGGCCTGCCAGTCGACCAGCAGCAGGGCGACGGCCAGTCCGCCCCACAGCCCCATAGAGCCGTAGGGCGGGTGCACCTCTATTTCAACGCGGGCCGGCTATTGCGGAATAGGTGAGGTCGCAGTCTATGGCCTCCACTTCAAAAATGTAATTGCCGGAGGGCAAATTTTCGTACATTACATGGCCAAAGCGCGTCGTCTGCCACTGCGCGTCGTAGCCGTTGAGGCGGTAGCGGTAGAGCATGGATTCCACCCGCGTCTTAAAGCTGAGTCCGTGGAATTCGAAGGCGAGCAACGGCTGGGTGGTAGGTATAGAGAGAGACTCCACCGTGCCGCTTGTCGCTGACCACGTCCATGAGCGCGATGCCGGGCGGCGTCGGGCGGCGCTGGTAACGCGTCACCCCCCCTCCAGAAGTGGCCACCCACACGTCGCCGCGCCGGTCTGCGGCGAGGGCGCTCACTTCGTTGCTCGCCAGGCCTTCTCGTTTGAGCAGCCGCTGGAAGGCAAAACCGTCGTACACGCTCGCGCCCCCGTCCGTGCCCAGCCAGATATTGCCCGCCCCGTCCTCCATCAGCGCCCGCACCACATTGTGCGCCAAACCGTCCGCCGTCTTATACGTCTTAAAAACTTCGCCATCATACACGCTCGCGCCCCCGCCCGTGCCCAACCACAATTGCCCCGCCTCATCTTCTACCAGGACGTGCCCGATGTCGTGACCCAGACCGTCGGCGGCGGTATACGTGGAAAAGTATATGCCGTTGTAGCGGCTCAAGCCGCCGTCCGTGCCCAACCACAAAACGCCTTCGCGATCCTCGAACAGCGCGTGGATTACATTGCTGGCCAGACCGTCGGCGGTGGTATACGTCTTAAAACCTTCGCCGTCATACGCGCCCACCCCACCCAATGTCCCCGCCCAAACCGCGCCCTGTCGGTCGGTAATCAGGGCGCGCACAACATTGTTGGCCAGCCCGTCATCTACCGCAAAGTTCTCAAAGCGGCGACCGTCGTAGCGGCTCAAACCGCCGTTGGTGCCAAGCCATAGTGC
>CAXGRO010000602.1:0-3902 GCA_964012055.1 uncultured bacterium | reverse complement strand
AATTCCTTGACGGCTCCACCGACTTGTTACGATATACTGGACTCTTGCACGATTAGTTCCTTAATCTTCATCAGGGCTGTGGGGGAGAGGAACTGGGCAGGCCCCCGAGGGACTCACAAAGAACCAGAGGCGAATGCCCCAATGGGCCGTCGCCAGTCCCCCAAGCAAACCATTTCACTCACAAATCAACGAACTCTAAGCAGCCGCACGCCAATATTGCTAAAGCTGAGATCGGGCGCATTCCAGCAGCGCTGCGCCGAGCGCGAAAACTCGGACACGTCCTTAAAGCTGCCGCCGCGAAAAACGCGGGCCGTACCACTAGCAGGTCCCGACGGATCGGTTTGGACGCCGCCGGGGTAATCGCCCAACCAATCTTGTACCCACTCCCACACATTGCCGTGCATATCGTAGAGGCCCCAGGGACTGATGATCTTGGTTCCGGGAATTTGGCCGTGCGCGCGCTCGAGGAGCTGGGCGTTTTGTGCATACCAGACGTGGGGGTCGAGGTTTTCTCTGTCGTTGCCAAATGACCAGGCGGTTTGGGTGCCGGCGCGGCAAGCGTACTCCCACTCGGCCTCGGTGGGCAGGCGGTAGAGATCGGTGCCGGCGGCGGCATTGAGCCGGGCGATAAAGGATTGGGCGTCGTGCCAGGAGATGTAGACGGCGGGATAATCGGGCTCGTCGCGCACTTCTTCGCGACTTTCCCAGGGGCGTTCTCCGGTGACAGCTTCCCACTGGTGCTGGGTGACTTCGTATTTGCCCAGGTAAAACCCCTGGGTCAGGGTCACCTGGCACTGCGGGCTTTCGTCGGTGTTGCGGCCCCACTCGGACGGGTCGGATCCCATGGTGAAGGTGCCGGCGTCGATCCACACCATCTCCAGGGGCACGCCGGCAGCCAATTCCACGGTAATCTCTTGCAATGCCACTGGCGTTTCAACCGCGCCGAGGACGAGGCTGACGGGAACCGATAGTCCCGGCGCCAGGTCCAGACGTGCCGATCCGGTGAAGCGAAGGTTATTGTTGGCGTCGTAGACGTTGACGGTGAAGAGGCGGCCGGGGCCGGCGGGAATGTCGCCGATGGAGCCGGCGATGTTGTCGTTGGCGACGGCGAGGGTAGTGCGAATTTCCTCGATATCTGCGGCCGAGACAATGACTTCGGCGCGCAGAGTAGCGGACGTTTGCGTGTCGAGCCGCAGGGCAAAGGTGGCGGTAGCAGGCGCGTCGTTTGCCGCTTGCGGAGCGCGCGTTGCGTCGCCGCAGGCGGCGAGCAGGAGGGCGCAGAGGGGCAGGAAAAATGGGCACATGGTTGGGTACACGATTATAGCAGTCCCGTTTTCAGTCCTGAGCTATATTAGTGATATATTACGATGATTGGGCGCGATATGCAATAAATTTGGGATAGATGTTGCGGCCTTTTCTCGACCGGTGTCGCGGCGTATCTTTGGGCGGTGAGTAACTTCCATTTTCTATAAATCAGCTCAGTAAGAACGAAGATGTCTACTGGTGATATAAATAACTCGCCGCTGCGGGGCCGCCGAGCGCACATTGCACTAGCTTTGTTACTGGTGGCGATGACTCTGGCGACGTATGTGCCGGCCATGGGAGGGGGATTTATCTGGGACGACGACGATTATGTGCTGCACAATCCCACGTTGCGCACGGCGGGCGGGTTGGCGCAAATCTGGTTCCAGTTGGGGGCGACGCGGCAGTATTACCCCATGGTGCACACGAGCTATTGGATTGAATACCGCCTGTGGGGATTGGAGCCGACCGGCTTTCACGTGGTGAACGTGCTCTTGCACGCCTTGAGCGCGGTGTTGCTGTGGCGCGTGCTGGCGCTGCTTCGGGTGCCGGGCGCGTGGGGGGGGGCGGCGATTTTTGCCTTGCATCCGGTGCACGTGGAGTCGGTGGCGTGGATCACCGAGCGCAAGAACGTGTTGTCCGGGGCGTTCTACCTGGGGGCGGCGTGGGCGTATCTGCGCTATTCGCTACAGGAGGGCGGGAAAGCGGCGGGTTCCAGAGGTTACTATGTGGCCGCCCTGGCGCTTTTTGCTGGCGCGCTTTTCAGCAAGACGGTCACCTGCTCGTTGCCGGCGGCGCTCTTGCTGATACTGTGGTGGAAGCGAGGCCGCATCGAGCGCCGGGAGACGTTGGACCTGGCGCCGTTCTTTGGCCTGGGCGCAGTGCTGGCTGGGGTGACGGTGTGGATGGAAAAACACAGTGTGGGGACCTGGGGCGAGCACTGGGACTTGAATCTTGTCGAGCGGTGTTTAATCGCCGGGCGGGCCCTGTGGTTCTACGCCGGCAAATTGTGCATGCCCATAAATTTGACCTTCATCTACCCGCGCTGGTCCATCGATGCGGCGGATTGGATCCAATACGTCTTTCCCGTCGGGGCTACAGCAGCGCTGGTTCTGCTGTGGATATTTAGACGGCGACTGGGCAGGGGGCCGCTGGTGGCCGTGCTGTTCTTTGCCGGCACCTTGTTTCCGGCGCTGGGTTTTTTCAATGTATATCCCATGCTCTACTCGTTTGTCGCCGATCACTTCCAATACCTGGCGAGTTTGGGCTTGATCGTTTTGGCGACCGCATTGGGATGGGAGGCGGCGCAGCGCTTTGGGTGCCGGGGGCAAGCGCTGGGGAGGGGTGTTCTAATAGCGCTACTGGTGATGTGCGGGACGCTCACCTGGCGCCAGGGCTACGCCTATGCAGATCTGGAGACGTTGTGGCGCGACACTCTGGCAAAGAATGCCGACGCTTGGATCGCGCACAATAATCTGGCCAATTTACTCAAGGCGCGGGGCCAACTCGACGAGGCGGTGCGCCATTACCGCCGCGCCTTATTGCTCGAGCCCGGTTTCGCCCGCGTCTACGTCAATCTAGGCGAGGCATTGAAGGCCCGGGGGGAACCTGAGGGGGCGGAGAAGATTTATCGCCGTGCCCTGGCGGTGGATCCGACCTACGCCAAAGCGCACATCGACCTGGGTAATGTTCTGCTGGGTCGCAAAGATGTAAAGGGCGCTGTATCGCACTATCGCCGCGCCCTGGAACTGGCTCCCGATGCCGTTGAAGCACACATTAATCTGGGGACGGCGCTGGCGGGTAGGGGGGATGTGGAGGGCGCCATTTTGCACTACCGTCGAGCTTTGCAATTGCAGCCCGATTTTGCCGAGGCGCACAATAATCTGGGCAAGATGCTCTTGGCTAAAAGGGATGTAGAGGGGGCCATTATGCACTATCGCCGCGCTTTGGAGCTCAAGCCCGGTTACGCTAAAGCACACCACAATTTGGGCACGGTGTTGCGGTCGCTGGGGCGCGAGGAAGAGGCGCGGCGGCATTTGCGGGCGGCGCGGCGGTAGGGTGGTGGAGTGGGGAGGCTAGCGTGTGGTGGGGAGGGGCTTGGTGCCGCCATCCGCCGGCGCCAGTGGACATATGGATTATTATCTGCGATGGTTCTCAATAGGTGGATTGAATTGTACAAATTGACGGTTGTAGTTTTGGTGGCCTGCTGGGGTAGTGGGCTGGAAG
Organism: uncultured bacterium; assembly: GCA_964012055.1. Classification (GTDB taxonomy): domain Bacteria; phylum Latescibacterota; class UBA2968; order UBA8231; family UBA8231; genus CAXGRO01. The sequence goes on along the minus strand of CAXGRO010000602.1, from coordinate 374 downwards.
TAGGTGCTAAAGAGGGGAGCAAGCAGGTTGAAGCTTTGCGTGTGCAGACGCCGCCGCGAGTGGACGGGCGACTCGACGACGAGGCCTGGAGTTTGGTTTCCTTTGCAGACGATTTTATTCAGCGCGATCCGCTGGAGGGAGTGGCGGCGGTCGAGCGCACGGAAGTGGGTTTTGCTTACGACGACGCGGCGCTCTACGTGGGGGCGCGCATGTACAGCGCTGCGCCGGGGGAAATTCGCGCCCTGATCACGCGGCGCGACCAGGAGAGCAATTCCGAGCAGTTGATTGTGTCGTTCGACACCTATTTTGACCGGCGCACGGCGTACAGCTTTGGCGTTACGGCGGCCGGGGTGCGGCTGGATTATTTTCACCCG
>CAXGRO010000601.1:0-3904 GCA_964012055.1 uncultured bacterium | reverse complement strand
GGTCTTCACCGACGAGACCCTGCAAAAAACCTACGGCGGCCGCCTCACCGTGCTGTCGGAGGCGGCGCAGGCCATCGCCGCGCAGCGGAGCCAATAATGCTAGAAAACGTCGGCCGCTTCCTATCGCTGAGCGATGCCAACGTGCGCTTTGTGCTGCTGGGCTCCCTGCTCATCGGCAGCACAGGCGGGCTTTTGGGTTCCTTTGCCGTCTTGCGCAAGCGCAGCCTGGTGGGCGACGCCCTGGCCCACGCCGCCCTGCCCGGCGTCGCCCTGGCCTTCTTGCTCAGCGGCAGCAAATCGTTGCCCGTGCTCATCGCCGGCGCCACCCTCTCGGGCGTGCTGGGCGTGCTCTGCATTCAGTTCATTGTCAACTTCACCCGCATCAAAGCCGACTCAGCCATCGGCATTGTGCTCTCGGTATTTTTTGGCGCCGGCATTGTCTTGCTCACCCACATCCAGCGCAGCAGCGTCGGTAACCAATCGGGCCTCGACAAATTTCTCTTTGGCCAGGCCGCCGCCATTGTCGACGACGACCTCAAAATCATGAGCTTGCTGGCCACCTTTATCATTGTCGCCGTACTGTTGCTCTACAAAGAATTTAAAGTGCTCATCTTCGACCCCGGCTTTATGCAGTCGCTGGGCTTTTCCGCCCGCCTGGTCGACCTGGCACTGATGGGATTGATCGTGCTCACCGTGATGGTCGGCCTGCAGGCGGTGGGTGTGGTGTTAATCGCCGCCATGCTCATCACCCCGGCCGTAGCCGCCCGCTTTTGGACCGAGCGCCTGCACACCATGGTTCTGCTCTCGACCCTGGTCGGCGGCCTGTCGGGGCTGACCGGTACTTTTATAAGCTCGCTGGCGCCGCGCATCCCCACCGGGCCGGTCATGGTGCTGGTGGCCACCGGCTTTTTTATTTTTTCAGCCCTCTTTGGGCCGCGGCGCGGCATGCTCTCGCGCTGGCGCCGCGAGCGCGCCAACCGCCGCCGCGAAAGCCGCCAGCACCTGCTGCGCGCCTGCATCGAGTTGGAGGAACAAGGGGGCAAACAGCACTTTGCGCCGCAAGAAATCGCCGCCGAATTGCAGTGGCCCTTAAAACGCCTGACGCGCCAGGCCAAGCGCCTGCAACGGAGCGGCCTCATGCAATTGCGCCACAACGACTGGTCTCTCAGCCAGCAGGGCCGCGAGGAAGGTCTCTTTGTGGTCAAGTCGCACCGACTATGGGAGCACTACCTGTTCTACCGCGACATCCTCGACGCGGACCACCTCGACCGCCCCGCCGACGAAGTCGAGCATTTGCTCACGCCCGCAATCATCACCCGCCTCGAAGACATCCTGGAGCGCGAACAAGGCATCGACACCCGGCGCATCGTCAACATCCACGCCAGCAGCAGCCTCTACCGCCCGAGGGGACGAGATGATTGAAGTCAGCGGCACCTTCTGGATTATTTTAACGGCCATTCTGGCGGCCTCCTCCTGCGGGCTGCTGGGCACCTTTCTGGTGTTGCGCCGCATGGCGCTTTTGGGCGACGCGCTCAGCCACGCCGTGCTGCCGGGCATTGCCATCGCCTTCTTCCTCTCCGACAGCCGCGCGATACTGCCCATGTTTCTCGGCGCCGCCGTCTTTGGCCTCATCACCACGCTCTTAATAGAGGCCTTCCACCGGCGCTGGCGGGTGCAGGAAGACGCCTCCATCGGCATCGTTTTCACCGCTCTCTTCGCCCTGGGCGTCATGCTCATCTCGGTCTACGCCGGCGAAGTGGACCTGGACCAGGAATGCGTGCTCTACGGCGAAATCGCCTACACACCCTGGGACGTACTCTTGTGGGGGAACGCCGAAATGGGGCCGCGCCCGGTGTGGATACTCGGGTCGATGTTGCTGTTGAATATCTTGCTGATCGTCTGCTTTTACAAAGAACTGCTGATCTCTTCTTTCGACCCGGCCATGGCCGTGTCGGTGGGCATCAATGCCACCCTGATGCACTACCTGCTCATGGGGGCCGTGTCGCTAACCACGGTGGCGGCCTTTGAATCGGTGGGCGCCATTCTGGTGGTGGCCATGCTCATTGTGCCGGGCGCGGCGGCCTATCTGTGGAGCGACAGCCTGCCCAAAATTCTCGCCATAGCGGTGCTCTTCGGCGTCATCTCGGCGGTGGCCGGCTACTACCTGGCCAGCGCCTGGGACAGTTCCATCGCCGGGGCCATGGTCGTCGTTTTGGGCCTGTTGTTCCTGCTCTCGCTGCTCCTGGCGCCGGGCCAGGGGGTGGTGGCGCGCGCCTGGCAGCGTCTGCTCTTATCGCTGCGGGTCGCCCAAGACCACATGCTGCTCAACATGGTGCGGCGCGAAGAAGTGGCGCAGGCCTGGCGCTGGAGCCGCAGCGAAATTATCGGCGCCGCGGCGGTGTGGACCCCCATCGCCCGCCTGGCCTTTGGCAGTTTGCAGCGCGGCCGCCTGCTGGCGATAGCCGACGGAGAAGTGCATTTGAGCGAATCGGGGCGGCAGCGCGGCCTGCAATTACTGCGCAGCCACCGCCTGTGGGAAACCTACCTGGCCGAGTTAGGCCTGCCGGCCGACCACCTGCACGCCCCGGCCGACGCGCTGGAGCACTTTATCGACGGCGAATTGCGCCAGGAAATAGACGCCCAGGTCGCCGACGCCCAGGTCGACCCCCAGGGCAAGGAAATTCCTCGAGAAGATTAAATCGACTATATCTGAACTGGAGCCCAACCATGACCGCACCCCAAAACGGCGCCCTCTTTGTGTCGCTTACCGGCGACGAAGAAATCAAACTCTACGACATCGACACCCAATCCGGCGCCTTGGAACTGCGGGCGACGAGCAACGCCCACGGCCCCTCGGGCGCCCTCTGCCTACACCCGCCCGAAAACATCATGCTGGTGGCCCACGTCGAATCGACCACCCTGGCTAGTTTTGCCCTCGACGCCAATTCGGGCGACCTCGCACTCATCAATAAGGTAGACACCCAGATCGGCATCCCGGCCCACCTCACCACCGACCGCGCCGGCCGCTTTCTGCTCACCGCCTACTACGGCGGCGGTGGCGTCACCGTGCACCGCCTGGGCGCCGACGGCGCTATTGGCGAATTGGTGCAATACCTCGATACGGGCATAAAAGCCCACGCCATTATCGCCGTGGCCGAAGATCGCTTTGTTTTTGTACCGCACGTCTGCCCCACCAATAAAACCAGCCAGTTCAGCTTTGACGCCGAAACCGGCCTGCTGAGCCCCAACGACCCGGCCGAGCTGCCGCCGCCCGACGACAACACCGGCCCGCGCCACATCTGCTTTAGGCCCCAGGGCGATGTCGCCTACATCGTCAACGAACAGGGCAACACCGTCACCGCCCACCGCTTTGACGCCGAGCGCGGCACCCTGGAAATTTTCCAACACCTCGCCACCCTGCCGCCCGATTATACCGAAGGCGGGCACACCGCCCACATAGAAGTTCATCCCAACGGCCAGTGGGCCTACGCCTCCAACCGCGGCCACGACAGCATTGTGGGCTATAACGTTGCCGCCGACGGCGCCCTCAGCCCCTTTGGCCACTTCCCCGTGCCCGCCAGCCCGCGCTCGTTTAATATCGACCCCACCGGCGCCTACCTCTACTGCGCCGGCGAGAGCGCCGACACCATGCGGGCCTTTCGCGTCGACTCCGATAGCGGCGCCTTGCAAGCACTGCAAGACTACGCCGTCGGCCACAAACCCTTTTGGGTTATGGCGACCACACTGGGTTAGAACTTTTCCACCATCTCAATTAGGTCGCGGCCGCGCACCGGTTTGGCCAGGTAGTCGTCCATGCCCGCTGCCAAACAGCGCTCCTGGTCTCCGGCCAGCGCATTGCCAGTCAGCGCCACAACCGGCAGGCGAGCCCACTTTGCTGCTCGCG
>CAXGRO010000600.1:0-3907 GCA_964012055.1 uncultured bacterium | reverse complement strand
TTCAGCTACAACCTCGAATCCATGACCTACCAGGGCCGCCGCTACGGCCTGCCCTACTACACCGACATCTCCATTTGGGTCTACAACCACGACATGCTGCAAGCCGCCGGCTTCGAACGCTCCCCCCAAACCCTCGACGAACTCACCGAACAGGCGATCAAGGTCAAAGAAGCCGGACTCAGCGCCCCCGACGGCATCCCCCTAGACTACCCCATCACCCTCAACTTTCGCCAGGCCCCCACCGGCTTTAACACCTGGTGGGCCCTCAATTTTGCCAGCGAAGTTGAACTCTTCGACGACGAGTTCAATCCCATCTTCCCCGACGACAAAGAGCGGCGCGCCGAGCGCGTTTTGCAATGGCTGGCCGACGGCATCAACAAACACCGCATCATCGACCCCAACTCCCTCACCGCCGGCAGTCTGCGCTACAGCCTGGGCGCCGGCCGCCAGGCCTACTGCCTCATCGATAAATACGATTTGGAGTGGATCAACAACCGCCGCAATTCCGCCGTGGTCCAGGACCACCTAAAAAAACGCGGCGTCCCCGAGAGCGAACAACATCAGTACGCCAAAGTCCTGCGCATGGGCCCCGTCCCCAGCCTCGAACCGGGCCAGCGTGGCACCCTGGGCTGGACCCGCATGTACAGCCTCACCGCCCACTGCCGCCCCGACAAAATCGCCAACGCCTGGCGTCTGATGAACTTTCTGGGCTACAAAGACGCCCACGGCGATTACTACACGGCGCGACGTTGGTTCGCCTTGAGGGGCCTGGGCTTCGCCTTTAAATCGCTGCTCGACGACCCCGACATCATCGCCCAGACGCAATTGTGGGGCGACGTCGACCTCATCAAAGAGCAGGCCAATTACGCCCGCGCCCGCAGCAATATCATGGCGCCGTGGTTCTCCGACTTTACTCTATATTACCAGCCAGAAATACAGAAAGTTTTGCTGGGCCAGCAATCGCCGCGCGACGGTTTGGGCCGCATCAATAAACGCTGCCGCGAATTAAAACGGGAGTGGTCTTAATGCCCCGACTATTCGGCAATATGACCACCCAGCAGCGCCGCGACCACATTTTTGCCGCCCTGCTCAACCTGCCCGCCATCGGCCTCATTTGCGCCCTGGTGCTCTACCCGGTGGGCGTTTCCCTGTGGATCAGCCTGCATCGCTACAATCTGCGCCGCCCCGAAGTGTTCGACTTCATCGGCCTGGGCAATTACATCGAAGTGCTGACCAGCCGCGACTTCTGGCACTCGCTGCAGATCACCCTCTACTTCACCGGCATGTCGGTCGTTCTGGTCATCGCCATCGCCCTGGGCATTTCCCTGCTCTTTAACCAAAACATTCGCGGCCGCGGCCTGCTGCGCTCACTGCTGCTGGTCCCCTGGGCCGTGCCCGGCGTGGTCAACGGCCTGATGTGGCTGGGGCTTTTTGGCAAATACGGCGCCTTCGACACCCTACTGCGCGATACGGTCGAACTGGCCAACGCCCTCTTTGGCCTGCAACTCGACTACCTGGGCATGGCCTCGCCGGCCGTTGCCCTCAACGCCGCCATTGCCGCCCACGTGTGGCGCAGCGTGCCCTTTGCCGGCATCGTTTTCCTGGCCGCCCTGCAAGCCATTCCCTCCGAGCAGTACGAGGCCGCTCGGGTGGACGGCGCCGGCGACTGGAACGGCTTCCGCTTTATCACCCTGCCCTGGCTTATGCAACCCATCATGGTGGTAGCCATTTTTGAAACCATGAACGGCTTTCGCGCTTTCGACCTGATTTTTACACTCACCGGCGGCGGCCCGGGCGACTCGACCTATGTCATCGCCTGGCAGACCTATAAGGAGGCCTTCGCCCGCCTCGATTTTGGGCGCGCCAACGCCTACTCCTACCTCATCACGCTCATCACCATGGGCCTGTCCATTTTCTACATCCGCCTGCTGCACCGCCGCGGCGAGGTGCAGGGCTAAGGGGCTCTTTCGTGCGACCCAGTTTGAGCAAACGCATAGTGCTCTACGGCCTGGCCCTGCTGGCGGCTCTCTACCTCGTCGTACCATTCCTTTGGGTCGCCCTCACCAGCTTTAAGCCGGAGCGCGAGGTGAGTCAACTGCACTGGATTCCGCAGCAGCCGACGTTAGCCAACTACGGTCTCTACTTTGACAACGTCAACCGCAGCGCCGAGGTGGGTGCCGCCACGGCGCGACAATTCCCCCGCGCCATCGCCAACAGCCTGCTCATCGGCCTGGCCGTAGCGTTTATCAACCTTTTCTTCGGTTCTTTGGCGGCCTATGCTCTGGCGCGGGTGGATTTTAAGGGTAGTTTACTGCTGATGTTGTTCTATCTAGGGTCGCGCAGCGTGCCCGGTGTAGCCATTATGATCCCCATGTACCTGGTCATCCGCAGCTACGGCCTGCTCGACACCCACCTGGCCGTCATATTGGCTCACTCGACCTTCACCCTGCCATTTTCCGTGTGGATTCTCAAAGGCTATTTCCAAACCGTCCCCCTAGAATTGGAACTGGCAGCGCGAGTGGATGGCTGTTCTCGTTTAGGAGCCCTCTTCCGCATCTTTCTTCCGGTAACCACCCCCGCCCTGGCCGCCGTCGGCATTTTCGCCTTCATCGCCTCCTGGGGCGAATTCCTCTTTGCCCTGCTCTTCACTTCTACTCTGTATGCCAAAACTGCCACTGTCTTAGCCTCCGACTTTGCCCAGGAGACGCAGATCCCCTTCTCGCTCATCGCCGCCGGCGGCGTGTTGGTGATCCTGCTGCCCATTGCCCTGGCTTTTCTCTTTCAGCGATTTATCATTCACGGTATTAGTGGGTCGGTAAAAGGCTGAAGAGAGCGAACGCAGCCGGATTTAAAATACCGCGATTCAGCATGAAAAAAGAACTCGCCACATGATCATTAGCGCCTATGCTCTCAGACGTTAGTTCAGTAACTCACGCATTCTCTGGTATCTAAGTCAGCAAAACGTGCTTGTTTATTGCATAGGTGAAAAAGAGGTCGGAACCAAATTTTGCGAAATCACTTCGTCGACAATGGGGCCGTTGGCTTCGGTGCGTTCGCGCGTCGCAATCCACTCGGGGTCGGCGCGAAAAGCCTCCCAGGCGCGCTCCATAGCTTCTTTGTCCGGGTAGCGCATTAGGTATACCAGGGAATAGTTCTCTTCGGGGTTGTCGGTAGTCCAAAAACCCACCACTTCCATATCGTACTTTTCAAAAAGTCCGAAAGTTACCGTGCGAAAACGGTCGAGGATATCGTCCATGCGGCCTGCGGGGATGATGTAAGTGCGGAGTTCGTACAGCATCGAATTACCCTTTCTGTGTGACCACCGACCGTTTTATTATTGTCCGATGATCTAGTTGTGAAAAATAGATTTAAAATCGTTTGATCAAAGTCAAACCCTCAATAAACTACGCCAGCAATCTCTGTCAATAAACCTTCAGTTCCCCCCCGTGCAGGGTTGCGCATAACTGGGACGGTGCGCAAAACGCTTCATGCCCAAATCCAGCCGTATGCTGGCACCGGGCGATAACTCTACGGCGACATACTTGTCGTTCACTGTCACCGCCTTCTCGTCGTATTTGATCTCCTCCCGCAGCCAGATCCCGGCGTGCCGCTTGAGCGCTTCCTGATCCTGCTCGCGCCAGCGCGCTTCCGTAAATGTGTGTTCACCGTAGGCGCCGGCCTGTACAATGACGAGGCGCGCCGCGTGGGGACTGAGATTAACCAATTGTACCCCCACCTTATCGGCACCTACCTCATCGACCAGGGCGGCCACGTCTTGCGGCAATCCCGGTTCTTGTTGCTCTCCGTCAAAATAGCGCACGGTGGCGCGCAGCAGACCGCCATTGTACACCGGCTGCGGCGATCCCATTGTCGCCTGCACCAGCCCCTTGGTGACCACCGGATTGGG
>CAXGRO010000599.1:0-3910 GCA_964012055.1 uncultured bacterium | reverse complement strand
AGTCTGCGTAAACACCTCGTCGGGAATGCGGCCGTGGTAGGGCTCCAAGATTTCTAATTCCCCGCCGCTGGGCAGGCCCGAAGAAGCCAGTTCGGTGTTGGAATAATAGCTCTTGGTGCGGGTATACTGGCCGTAGAATAAATTGGTGTTGGTCCACTCAAAGTCAAAAGCGTAGGCCAGCGCCTGCCGCACTTTGGGGTCGGAAAATTTGCTGCGCCGCGTGTTGAAGGCAAACCCCTGCATGCCGGTGCCGTTTTGGTGCGGGACTAACTCCTTTATCAGGTGTCCCTTTTCTACCGCTTCTACATCGTATCCCGTGGCCCAAATCTTGGAGGTGTTCTCTACCCGCAAATAGAACTCTCCCGCCTTGAGCGCCTCCACCGCCACCGTGGCGTCGCGGTAGTAATCGTAGCGGATGCGATCGAAATTGTAGCGCCCCTTGTGCACCGGCAGATCTTGGCCCCAATAGTCCTCTACCCGCTGGTAGGTAATGGAACGGCCCGCGTCGACCGACTCGATTTTGTAAGGACCACTGCCCAGGGGCGGTTCCAGCGTGGTCTCGGCAAACTCGCGCCCTTCCCAATAGTGTTTGGGCAAAATCGTCAACTCGCCGATAATCAGCGGCAACTCGAGATTGATCTCGCCGCCAAAAGTAAATTTGACGGTGCGCTCGCCCGTTTTCTCCGCTTTTTCTACATCGGCCCAATAATTGCGGAAAAAGGGGTGGCCCTCAGTCTTTAGAATGTCAAAGGAGAAGATCACGTCTTCTACGATAATGGGCTTGCCGTCGTGCCAGCGCGCGCCCTGCCGCAGTGTAAAGGAAACCCACGAGCGATCCTGGGGCATCTCTATGGTCTCCGCCAACTCGCCGTACAGGGTGAACGGCTCGTCGTACGAGCGGCTGGTCAGAGAGTTGTATATCAAGCCCAGAGCAGCTGCCGTATTGCCCTTGATAATAAAACCGTTGAGGCTGTCGAAAGTCCCTATCGACGCCATTACCAGTTCGCCTCCCTTGGGCGCCTTTGGATTGACGTAGTCAAAGTGGGTAAAATCGGCCCCGTATTTGACGTCTCCGTGCATCGCTAGGGCGTGGCCGCGGTAGATCTCCTCTGCGGCAACGGGCAAGGTCAAAACTGCAATCAAGAGCGCTATCGCGTTCGCTATATTTTTCATAATCTTTCTCCGTTTCACACTGTCACTCACTCTCCAGCTGCGCCGCCTTGCCCTCGTCGTACCACCACGTGTCGGGAAACCCCAGGCCGTTTTGCGGCGGCTGCACCGGCTTGCCAAATTTGTTCCAGTACATCATCCGGTAGGCGCGGCTGTGCCAACCGGGGATGACGTAGTGGCCCCACAACAAAACCCGGTCGAGGGCGCGCGTCAAGGCCACTTGCCTCTGCCGACTCTCGGCGGCGATAATGCGTTCCACCAGCTCGTCGACCACCGGGTCTTTGACCCCGGCGTAGTTGCGGCTGCCCTTAAAGTCGGCCGCCGCCGCGCTCCAAAAATTGCGCTGCTCGTTGCCCGGGCTCAGCGTCTGCCGCCAATAAGCCACCACCACGTCGTAGTCAAACGTCTGCAGGCGGTTTTGATACTGCGACGAGTCCACCGTGCGGATGCGCGACGTTATGCCCAAACGCTCCAGATTTTTCTGCATGGGGCCAATAATGCGCTCGTAGGTGGGCGAGTTCAACAAAAATTCAATAGTCATCGCCTCGCCGCTCTCCCGGTGCACCAACTTCTGCTCCACCACCTGCCAGCCGGCCTCCTCTAACAGTTTGCGTGCTGCGCGCAAATTCTGGCGCGCCCGGCCCGAGCCGTCGGTGCGCGGCGGCTGGTAGGCCTGCGCAAAAACCGCGTCGGGCACGCGGCCCCTATATTCCTCCAGAATCTCCAACTCCTCGCCTTGGGGCAAACCGCTGGATCCGAGTTCGGAATTGTTCCAATAGCTGTTGCTACGGGTAAACAAACCGTAGAGCAATTGGGCGTTGGTCCACTCAAAGTCAAAGGCGTAGGCCAGCGCCTGCCGCACCTTGGGGTCGGCAAATTTGCCGCGCCGCGTGTTAAAACAAAAGCCCTCCATGCCGCGAATGACCTGGTGCGGCACCAGCTCGCGCACCAGCCGCCCCTCTTCCACCGCCGCCATGTCTGCGTACGCGGTGGACCACTCCTGCGCGTCGCCAACCAGGCGCACGTCAAACTCGCCCGCTTTGAGCGCCTCTACGGCGACGGTGGCGTCGCGGTAGTAGTCGTAGCGTACCACGTCAAAATTGTGTCGCCCCTTGTGCACCGGCAGGTCTTTGCCCCAGTAGTCCTCCACCCGGCGATAGGTGATCGATCGCCCCGGATCCACCGACTCAATGCGGTAAGGGCCGCTGCCCAGCGGCGGCTCCAACGTGGTCTCGCCAAACTCGCGCCCTTCCCAATAGTGTTTGGGCAACACCCGCATCTGCCCGACGATCAGCGGCAGCTCGGGGTTGGGGCCGCCAGAAAACGAAAACTTGACGGTGTGCGAATCCAGCGCTTCCGCCGCGCTCACGTCGGCGTAAAAGGTGCGGTAAAACGGTTTGCCCTCTTTTACCAGGGCGTTGAACGTGAAGATCACGTCGTCGGCCGTCACCGGCCGGCCGTCGTGCCAGCGCGCCTCTCGTCGCAAAGTGAATATCACCCAGGAGCGGTCCGGTGGACATTCGATGTGTTCGACCAGCTGCCCGTACTCGGTAAACGGTTCGTCCTTCGTTTTGGTCAGCAGACGGTTGTAAATAGACAGGGTGCCGGCGCCGGCCACCCCTTTAATGGTAAAGGGATTTAAATTGTCAAAGGTGCCCACCCACGCCAGGCGAATGGTGCCGCCTTTGGGCGCCTGTGGATTGACGTAGTCGAAGTGGGTAAAGTCGGCCCCGTACTTGAGGTCCTCGAACATCGCCAGGGCGTGGCCGCGGTAGCTGTTTTCTTGGGCGCGGCCGTCAATGCTGTGACAGCCGACCAGCGCCAGGGCGGCGAGCAGGAGGTGGCGTTTCATTTTTTTCTTATAAAATGCGGGTGGTTCTGGGCCATCTGATTAACTTACTCCAGGTGGCCCCACCTGTCAAAATGACGCCGCACCGCCCCGGCGCCCCCGCAGGCGCTATCCAGTACTTGATTCTGCCAAATTAAATGGCTATCCTTTGGCCACCCTCTTCGTCACTAGCGGAGGCCCACAGCCATGAAATCCATTGACGAAATCCCCATCGACGACGCCGATTGGGAGCAGATCCCCCAAGCCGCCCAACAGGTCATCTCCGACTTGTGGGAACAGGTGCAAAGCTCGAAGACGAGCTAATTCAATTGCGCTCCACCCAGGAGCACGACGGCGAAGAAGCCCCCCAACAACCGGCGCCCAAGCGGCGGCGCCAGCGCGTCCTCTTGGTGGACGGTTCCGCCCTGGTCCGCAAGGTGGTGGGCGAATTGATCAAACGCTGGGGCCACGAGTTGATAGAGGCCCGCGACGGCGAGGAGGCACTGGCCGCCGCCCACCAGCACAATCCCCACCTCATTCTCCTCGATTTGAAGATGCCCAAGAAGAACGGGCTCGAGGTGTTGCGCGAGTTGCGCGCCGACGCGCAATTTGCCGAGACGCAGGTTGTCATTTTAACCAATATGACCAATAGCAATGTGATTCAGCAGGCGCAGGCCGAGCGCGTCGACGGGTATATTGTCAAAGAGGGGCAGGGGGAGTTGCGCAAGAAATTGGCTCATTTTCTGCAACCTTGAAGTACTGGCGTTTTCTTGGTAGGGGACGATGTTGGCGTAGTGATAGGCAGCTAGAACCAGCGCAGTTAATACACCATATGTTTGCTGGCTCCTTGGGGAGGAGGTTTTGCCGGCGGTGCTTTGTGGGGGCCGGGCCGGGGGAAAGGGGGGCCGGGAC
>CAXGRO010000598.1:0-3918 GCA_964012055.1 uncultured bacterium | reverse complement strand
GGCTTGAACCTGCACGGCGCCGCTGCCGCTCAGCAGGGCGCTAACGGGCAGGTGGTGGAAGCGGCGCACGGCGCGCCAGATGGTGAGCGAGACCAGCAAGAGCGTGAGGAGATACCCGGCGAGCAGACTGGGCCAGGTGACGTGCAGGTGGAGGAAGGGCGTGCCCACCGCGTCCAGCCACCAGGTGCGCAACCCCAGCAAGAGGAGGTAGGCGTAGAGCACGGCGCCGCCCAAACCCACCAGGGCGCCAACGCCGGCCAGGACGCCGCCCTCCGCCATAAAGCGCTGGCGCACGGCGGCGTCGGTGTAGCCGCTGGCGAGCAAGACGCCCACTTCGGCGGCCCTTTGCTCCATGCCGAATTTGAAGAGCAGGACCACCAGCAGGGCGGCGGCGACAATGAGGAAGAGGCTAAAGCCGATAAAGAGGCCGCTGAAGTCGGTGGCCCCGGTAGCCGCCTGCAGGGCGGCGCGGCGCACGGGGTGGACGACCAGGCCGGCCTGGTCCGGGCGGAGGCGCTGGAGCAGGCCGCTGCGGAAATTCTGGTAGGCCGACTCGACGTCGGCATTGGGCAGCGGGTAGAAGCGCAGGGCGGTCAAATCGCCAAAGCGGCTGCGCCACAGGTGCTGGCCGGCGGCGGCGGATACAAAGGCTTTGGGCGTGGCGCCGTATTTATCCCAGTAGGCTTCGTCCTGGGGACGGATGAGATCCATGTCCATGGGAAAGGGCGCTTCCCATGAAGACATGTTTTTCTCTTCTTGAATGCCGGGGTAGGCCGGCGTTAGGGTGGGGTCGGCGGCCAGGCCCTGCAAGGCCACGACGCCTTGCAGGTGAAAGTGGACTTGCCGCGTCGACAGCTCTTCGCGGGGGCCGACGACAAAGTAGGTGACGGCGATCGAATCGCCCGGCGCGGCGTTTAATTGATGCGCCGACCATTGATTGAGCAAAATGCCGTCGTCGGTCAGTTGGGGCAGGGGCGCGCCGTCGGCGGAGCGGAGGCCGCGCGTGGAGCCGAGTGCGGTGATGGTCGAATAGGGAATGGCGCCGTCGGTCGCTGCTATTTTATTGGCCAGGTAAGTCAGGACGGTTGTGTGGGATAGTTGTTGTTGGCGGGCCAGATCTTGGGCCAGGTTTATGACGTGCGGTTGGAGAATGAATTGGGTGCTTTCGAGAGAGATGAAGTCGCCGCGCCGTTCTAACAGCAGGCCCAGGTCTGGCAAGTCGAGGCGCTGGCGCAGCGCTTTTTGCAAGTCGGCGGAGGTCTGGGGTGCGGCAAAGAGGGCGGCGTTGACTTTGTCTTTTTGGCCCAGGGCGCGTTGCAATACGGCGAGGTCTACGTAGGCGTTGAGCGGCAAATGCTGGTGCGGTTGCAGGCCAAAGCGGCCCGCCCCGCGGTCGGGCAGCACGGCGGTTAGAGTGAGGCGCAAGGTGGCGACCACGTCGCCGCTGCCGCGGCGGCCAAAGAGGGATTCGCGGTGGGTTTGGCTCTGGCGCTCTAACGTGAGCAGGATGGGGTCGCCGACGGCGGCGTCCAATTCGCGCTGCAGGGCGGCGTTGATCACCACCGCGGGAAAGACCTGGCCAGGTCTTTTTTTGAGGTTGGAGACGAGCGCATCGCCGGCGTCAAAGAGGGGGGTAAAGCGCCGGTCGACGCCCTGAATTTGTACCTGGGAGGCGCGGGTTTGGCTGTGGGCCTGGTTCGCCGCGCCGCTCAAGAGGACGGTCGGCGCGGCGCCGGGGGCCAGGCTGGCGGCCAGCGGGGCGCCGATAAAACGCTCGGAGAGCAGGGCGTGGTCGATGCGGCCCAGGCGTTCCAGGGCCAGGGCGCGCAGGCTGCCGCGCAGCGAATCGCCCACCAGCAGTGCGCCGGTGAGCGCGGTGGCGGCGACGGCGGCGCCCAGCGCCACGGCCAGGTGCAGGCGCCAGTAGTATATTAGGGTGCGACGCACGCGCCTTCTCTGAGGGCGAGGTGGTGCGCAAAGCGCCGGGCCAATTGCAGGTCGTGGGTGGCGGTGACGAGCACGGTGTTTTCGTTTTGGTGCAGTTGAAAGAGCAGATCGGCGACGGCGGCGGCGGTGGTCTGGTCTAGGCTGCCGGTGGGTTCGTCACAGAGCAGCAGGCGGGGGCGGTTGATCAGGGCGCGCGCCACAGCGACGCGCTGGCACTCGCCGCCGGAGAGTTCGGCCGGGCGGTGGTCGACGCGGTGGGCCAGGCCGATTGCCTGGAGCACGTCCAGGGCGCGGGCGCGGCTATCGTCGCCTTGCACCGGAAAAGCTAAGGTGGGTACCAGGACGTTTTCCAGTACCGAATACTGAGGCAGGAGATGGTGATTTTGAAAAACGAAGCCGATGTGGCGGTTGCGAAAGCGGGCCAGCTCGGCGGCGTTTAGGGCAAAGGGATTTTGGCCGTCCAGCGAGATTTTTCCCGACGACGGCGCGTCCAGCGTGCCTAACAAGTGCAGCAGGGTGCTCTTGCCCGAGCCCGAGGGGCCGGTGAGGGCCAGGGACTGGCCGACTTCGAGGGCAAAGGTGACGCCGCGCAAAACGTCTATGCGCTGGTCGCCGCGTACAAAACTTTTGTGGACGTCGCTAACCTGGAGGGCGGCGGCCATGGTTTAGCGGCGCTTGGGTGAGGCGGGTTGTGGGGTATGGCGCGTCACGGTGCGGCGATCCTCTCGGTTATGAAGTCCGGAATGGCAATGGCGCGCATGTCATCGCCCGGGTTGCAAATACAGCAGATGGTTTTGAGCTGGCCGTGGGCGATGAGTTCGGCGTCGAGGAGGAAGTCAAATTGGTAGGTGAGGGTTTTGCCTCCCTGGCGCTCTATTTGCAGGTGGATATCCAATTCGTCTTCAAAGCGGGCCGGCCGCCGGTAGTCGCACGAGGCGCCTGCGCGCGGCCAGCTGATGACGTCGCCGTCGTGCTGCATGTGTACGCTCAGCCCCAGGTGGCGCCAGTATTCGTGCTCGGCGGCCTCCATAAAAATAAAAAAGCGCGAAAAGTGGGCGATGCCGGCCATGTCGGTGTCGGCAAATTCAATGCGGCGTTGGGTGCAGTAGCGGTCGGGCATCTAAGACTCTGGGCGGAAGAGCGTCACCAAAAAGCCGCCTAGCGCCGCCAGCACGATCCCCAAAACAAAGGGCCAGCGCACGGCGCTCCAGCCGCCGGCCGGGGGGTGGGCCAGCAGGGCGACGCCGGCGTTGACGATGGGGGCGCCGGCAAAAACAATGGACATGACGACGCTGGGCGAACCCTTGGCGCCAAAGGCCAGCACCACGCCCAGTGCGCCCAGGGCGCCCACGGTGCCGGCAAAGGTCGACCAGAGCACGCCCTTGGTGGAAAAGGCCCAGGTGGCGCCGTTGATCAATAGTACGATGAGGGAGCCGATGACGGCGGTGACCAGGTAGGCCAGGCCGACGAAGAGGAAGGCTTTGTAGCGGCCGTTGAGCGGGTCGCCCATGGCCAACTGGCCGGTGTGCAGGGAAACGCCGTAGAGCCCCCAGCAGACGACGGTCATGAGGACGAAGAGCAACCAGGTCATAAAAGATCCTTTCGTTGTGGCGAGCGGGAAGGCAATGGTTTAAATGTAAATCTTTGTCGGGCTTTTTGGAAATGGCGAAGCGCTGTTTCACTTTATAAGTTTTGGTTGTATTTTGGAGAATCAATACTGTGGGCACTTTTTGTAAGTCATTGGTAAATAACGGCTTAGGTAAACAGATATTGAAAACATACAACTTGTTGATAAATAGCCACTTACGAATTCCAACCTTACAAAAATCCGCTCAGAATCGAAAAAGTGTCCACAGTATTGGAGAATGGAATGTTCGCGTTGCGAATAAGAGATTTGGGAACTTTTGGCTCACATTTGACCGGGTAGCCGATATTGGTCCATTTAGGATGAGAGATTTTGGTCTAAAATAA
>CAXGRO010000597.1:0-3920 GCA_964012055.1 uncultured bacterium | reverse complement strand
ATTGGAGCTTTGAGACGGCTTCTAAGTGTGAATCCCCAGACAAGGCGCTCTTATGCCGATTTGAACGACGAGATATCCCACTGCCAGGCTGGACCTGGGAGGACATGTCCAGCATAGATCCGCTCGCCCCGGACCAGAATTTTCTCTGGGTCGTCCTTGAGCGCATTATGGCGCACGTGAGCTGAGTAGGCCAGCGTCATGCTGCGGCGGTCGCGCCTTGTGTAGTTGGCGTCAGACCCGTGCATGATGGCATCGTTGAACAAGAGCACTTGGCCTCGCTTCAGCGGCAGTGGAACGCTGCGGCGGTACAGGTCGGACTCGACAAAGTTGATCTTGCGCAGCTCTTTATTGTCGTCGGTGCTATGGGGGTTCGCTTCAAAGGGGTTGATGTGCGAGCCGGGTATAACTCGCAGGCAGCCGTTTGCCTCGGTCGCATCGCCAAACGCAATCACCATCGTAACCACCAGTGGCTCGGATCTGGGCTCGCCGCGATGCCATTCCACCGGAGGCGCATTGCCCGGCTTGATCATCTCCATATTGTGCTTGTTGGTCAGCAGTTCGGTATTGGGGCCGAGAATCCCTTCGAGGGCATCGAGTACGACCGGGTGGGTCGCCGCTTCCATATAGACGCGATGGCGCTGCAGTAACTTGGAGAGGCGATTGACGATCCGCTTCTGTGGATCGCCGATGTCGTAGGCCCAGGAAATCGGCTCCATCTGCGCGGCCACCTGCCGGTCGGTCTCGGCGTCGACGCGCTCGAGGAGGTTTTCGGGTAGCTTGCCCGGCGCTACGATAAAACCGTTGTTCTGAAAGAGCCAAATATCTTCGCGATCGAGTGTTGTCATCTTACCTCCCTGCCAATGGTTTCACTTCCCTACCTGGAGACCCCTTATGCCTGCCATTACTCTACCGATTCGCGCCTATCGCGTCTACCCCCTAGCGGGCCAGGAATATGACGACCACAACTTTGGCCATGTTTACGAGAACCTGACACTGGACACGGAGCAGACGGCCATCATCGCCATCGACCTGTGGAATTTGGGCAACGACGGGCCGCCGCTAGACCCGAAGCTGGGCAAACACTGGGAATACAACTATATGGGTGGCCACGGCGTCGCCAAACGCGCCGGCAAGATCATGCGCGAGTCTATTGCCCCCCTCTTTGAAGCCGCCCGCGCCGCCTCCGTGCCCATCATCCACAACGAACCCGCGTGGATCAATAAGCGCTATCC
The DNA here is from genome assembly GCA_964012055.1 of uncultured bacterium. Taxonomy (GTDB): domain Bacteria; phylum Latescibacterota; class UBA2968; order UBA8231; family UBA8231; genus CAXGRO01. Next base: position 2,688 of record CAXGRO010000597.1, on the reverse strand, counting down.
ATGGGCCATGCCGCCCGAACCCATCCCAAGCGAGGAGCAAGAACCGGCCTGGCCGCCGGCGGAGTTTCGCGCCCAAATCCAGGACGAATCCTACCGGCGTAGCTTTGGCGCGGGGTACGAGGAAGCGTGGCAGACAATCCGCGAGCTCATCGACGTCGCCGATTGTGTGAAACCTGACCCGCAAGACTACATCATACCCCAACAGCACCAGATCGAGCGCTTTCTGGCCGAGCGCAAGATACTGAATCTCCTCTACGTCGGTTTTCTGCTGAATTTCTGCCTGCTGGAAAAGCCCGGTGGGATCTCTAGCATGCGGAATCGCTATCGCACCATCCTGCTGCGGGACTGTACGGCCGCCTCGGAAACAGCGTGGTCCACAGATGAAAGGCTCATGACGGAGGCCTTCATCCACCGGCTGGAAATTGGCAATGTGCCCAGCACAACGAGTGTGGAATTCATGCATGCGCTCGGCGCCACGGCAGCCTGAGGTTGCTGCAACTGCCCGATCGCTCTTAATGAAGAAGGCGTCTCGAAGAGACTATTCTGTTGCGAAGTGCCGGCGCACAAACGGCCAGGCGCCGTCCTTGTAATAGCGGTGACCGCCCTCGCCGATGTAGAGCTGACAGGCGTCAGCTACACCCGCCACCGCGTAGACCTGCCGCAATCGCTCGTAGGCGAATTCTACCTGGTCGATCGGAAAAATCGGATCGCTGCGGCCCGCAATGGCGTTGAAGGGACGCGGCGCGATGAGCCCGGCCACATCGTACATTTCGCCCAGGCGCAAAATGCCCGGCACGTAATTGCAGTCGCAGTGGTAGATGGAGCCGATGCTGCCCTCGAAGGTGCAGAAATAACAGCCCGGCATCGCCAGCGCGATGCGCGTATCGCAGGCGGCGGCGAATACGGTGATGGTGCCGCCGCCCGAGTTGCCGGTCATGGCAATGCGCTGCGGGTCCACCGGCAGATGCGCACAAGCCCAGTCGATCAAACAACCCATGTCCCACACCCGCTCGCCGATGGGCGTGCGCCCGGCCAGCAAGCCGTGCTTGAGCTGGATGTGGCACGAGTGAATCTTGTCCTCTTCCCGGTCCTGTTCGGTCCGCGTCTCGCCAAAGGCCCGCGTGGTCGGCGCCAGGGCGATATACCCCTGGCGCACCGCCTGGACGGCGATGTCGCGCTCCCCTTCCTCAATTTCCGTGGCTTCCTTTTCGTTCTTTGCAATGCCCACATAAATATGCGGATGGTTGTGCCCGTGTGGGATAATCACCAGCGGTACGGACCCGCTAACCTCTAACGGCCGCAACAGATAAAAAGGCAGCGGCACCGTGGGTTCGACCCATAGATGCCAGGTTTCGCGGATGTAATCGCCCATGTCCTCTGTCGTGCGCAATTCCGCAGTCGGCCGGTGGTGCCCCAGATCGGCCGCCAGATGGTCCAGGCCCAGTATCTGACGCAAACGCGGGCGAAAGGCGGCCTGCCATTGCGCCAGCTCTTCGGGCGTTTGGGCGTTGAAACCGAATTCGGGCGTAAAAGCGCGGTAGGTCGCCTTGAAATGTTGGACGGAGTTGTACATAAGACCCCTTTACAGTGCGTTGGTTGACGCCGCAAGTATAGGAAATTCAAAGCCTGTCCTCCAGGCAGCTCAAGCGGTCGGGCATCGGCTGGAGAGCGCGTGCCGGTGGAGTTTGGTCGAAATTGAGGATGGCAGCCGGCTAGGGCAAGGCCAATGCATTACAGGCGGCCATGCGGGGGCAGATGCAAGCGCGGCGCGAAAGGCATGGTGTGGCGCATCCGTTTTACTGGGGTGCGTTTGTCAGTGTGGGGCAGCCGTAGGGACTGGAGGTCGGTGTAATTGCTCAGCCGTAATTTTCATATATGTCGGCTTATATCAGTCGAGCCCCAGTTGCTTTCTGATTAACTTACAGAGGCTGTCCTTAATTTCTGTGTGGCGGGGAATGGGTGCTTTCTTGCCGTTTTGTGGATTGATGTAGATGTCGTGCCGGCTTCCGTGGCGCTTGAGGTGACAACCCGACCTAACCAACTGGCGAATCAGGGTCACGGCGTTTCACACCTCCACTCCAATCTCCTTCGTTTGGATGTCGCTGTGCGGTAAACCCACTTCTGCTTCTTCTGCGGCCATGAGTTGATAGACATCCTGGATATTCTCTTCTAATTCCTGGAGTGTTTCTCCCTGACTGAATATGCCCGGTACTTCTTTGAGTCGACCGATGTACCAATCATCATCGACCCAGTATTGGAGAGTAAAATGTCTCAACGCCATCTGTGTGCCTCTCTTCTGAATGGTACATTCTCACTGCAAATGTACCGGGTAGTCCACAGAGAGTCAATTGCAACTGGGGACCTTCTACGGGCGCGTAGCGAATCACCCCTTTCCAGCCGTCGGGAATGACATCGTACAATACCAGCAGCCGGCCGGGAGAGGTTATGACATCGACATATTCGCGGGGACGTTAGGCAATCGCCTGTGCATGGGGACGTTTACCATCAAGAGCCGGACGACGAAACAGATGAAACCATCCCGATTCGGATCCCACCAACAGGTCTACCCTGCCCGTCCCATCCCAATCGACGGGACAGGGACGCAGGTTGTGCACCGAATGCGTGATAGGTTTGCCCCAAAGTTTCATCCGCTCCCCCGGTGCATAGGCCGGTTCTTCATTGGTACCA
>CAXGRO010000596.1:0-3943 GCA_964012055.1 uncultured bacterium | reverse complement strand
ATACCAACCTCGGAATGCGGCACTTTTTTGTCAAAATCTGTCCGAACCATTGATTTAAATAGGCTTTAAAAAGAACCTCTATTTCGGATAGCGTCCCCTCGTCCACCGACATGACGATGTAATTGGCAAAGCAGTCCAAAATGATCAGCGCATTGGCGTTGGCGTCGTCGGTGGCAATCTGGTTGAGGCGGTCGACAAAACTCTTGTTGACCACCGTCACGTCCTCGTACATATGCACCAGGTCTGCCATCTCCCAGTCTGGCTCCAAACCGTTGCGCTGGCGAAAATACTGGGCCATCAAATACATCGCCACCACTCGATACATGGTCTCCTCGCGCGTCGCAAAGGGCAGGTGGAAGCGCACCATGGGACGCACAATTTGTCCATAATGGGACAACCGCTGGTCACCATGTAGATGCCCAACAGGGAACTGAGCGCCTGCTACACCGTGGTGTGTTTGGTTTACTCGCGCTGGTCTGTAGCCAATTGCACATCCACCTGCCCGTACGACGGCGAATCGCCAACTCGGCCAGGTCAACGAGATTGAGCGCGATGGGGCAGTGCGGGTGCTCGCTTTCCTGCAGCGGGCAGTTGGGACACGGGCAACAACTCAAGCGGGTCCGTTCGGGCGGCGACTCGGGCAGCGGCCGCACCACGTCCAGCGTGCGCTCGTCCAACCGCACTTCAAAGACCTTCTCTTTGCCGTCTTCCAACTCAAAATTGTAATGATAGACGATGTCAGCCATGGCTTCGACCTCCTACATACTTTATTCAGGTGTCACGTACGCCGCCGTAATGCCCCCGTCCACTAAGAACGTTGTACCGGTGACAAACGAGGACGCGTCGCTGGCCAAAAACAACACGCTGCGGGCGATCTCCTCCGCCTCGCCAAAACGCCCCATGGGAATGTGCACCAAGCGACGCTGGCGTTTTTCTTCGGTGTCGAGGTACTTCATCAACAACTCGGTGCGCAGCGGGCCGGGACACAGGGCGTTGACGCGGATGTTCTGGCGCGCGTGGATCACCGCCAGTTCGCGCGTCATCGCCAGCACCCCTCCCTTGCTGGCGGTGTAGGCCAGTTGCGGCGTGGCCGCCCCCAAAGTAGCGACAAAGGAGGCCGTGTTAATCACCGAACCGCCGCCGGCCCGCTGCAGGGCCGGGATACCGTATTTGCACCCCAAGAAAACCCCTTTGAGATTGACCGCCATAGTGAGTTCCCACACGTCCTCTTCTGTGCTCATGGCGTCGCCGTCGTCAATATGGGAAATACCGGCATTGTTAAAAAGCACGTCCAAACGCCCGTAGGCCTCTTCGGCAGCGCTTACCATGGCCTCGCAATCGGCCGCCTTGGCCACATCGGCGGGCACGTACATCGCCTGCTCTGCACCGAGCGATTCTACCGTCTGCCGCCCCGCCGCCTCATCGACGTCCACCACCACCACGCGCGCCCCCTCAGCGGCAAAGAGCTGTGCCGTCTGCCGCCCGATGCCGCTGCCGGCGCCGGTAATTAGTGCCACTTTGTTCTCCAACTGCATATTAACCCGTTTCTCCTCCAGTTCCGGCCATTTCCACCAATTTATCAAACAGCGCCTGCTGCGCCGGGTCGTGCGCCGCCGTTAGTTCGGGATGCCACTGCACCGCCAGCAACCAGGGGTGGCCCGGCATTTCCAAAGCTTCTATTGTGCCATCGGGTGCGCGCACCACAACCTCCAGGCCCGACGCCACCTGGTCGACCGCCTGGTGATGCCACGATGCCGGAAAGACGCGCTCGACCCCCAGCACCTGCGCCAGACGCGAACCCGGTAGCGCGCTCACTTGGTGCCAGCTGGGCCGCCGCGGCGGCACTCGGTGGGCAATGCCCTGGCCCACCACATCGGGCAAATGCGGCACCAGCGATCCGCCCAGCGCCACATTGAGCACCTGCAAACCGCGACAAATGCATAGCGTTGGCAGCCCCACCTCCACCGCCCGGCGCGCCAACTGCAGTTCGCAGCGATCGCGCTCGGCGTCAACCATATAAACTGTCGGGTGACCGCCCCCCTGGTAGTGGGCCGGGTCTAAGTCGCCGCCGCCGGTGAGCAAAAGCCCGTCCAACCGTGCTATACTCTCATCTTCGTAGTCGACGACCGGACTCAATAAAAAGCTAACCCCGCCCGCCCGCTGTACCGCATCCACATAAGCCGCCGGCAGGCTAAAACTGTCTGCCTCGTCCCGGCTGTATGTGGTAACGCCAATTACGGGCCGTCTAATCATGCGCTAGCCGCGCTCAAAATAACGGGCCCGCTCCCACCCCGTCACCGCCTCGTCGTACTTGCGCTGCTCGGTGCGGAAAAAATGCACATAGTGGTCCACCACCACATCACCAAAGGCCTGCCGCAGCATGGCGCTCTGGTCCAATTCGTCGGTGGCTTCGCGCAGCGACTCCGGCACCCGCGGCAAATCGGCCGCCTGGTAGACGTCGCCGGCAAACATCTCCGGCGGCTCAATTCCATTCTGCAAACCGTCCAAACCGGCGGCCAGGGTGGCGGCAAAGGCCAGATAGGCGTTGGCGTCGGCGCCGGGAATGCGCGATTCGATGCGCAGCGAATCCCCCTGTCCCACCACGCGAAAGCCGGCGGTGCGATTGTCGTGGCTCCAGGCGATGGTGGTGGGCGCCCACGACTGGTATACATAGCGCTTGTACGAATTGGGGTAGGGCGCGTAAAACGGCGCTATAGCGCGGGCGTGCTTCATCCAGCCGCCCAGGAAAAAGCGAAACTCCGGCGACACCCGTGCCGGCCCTGCGGCCACGTCCCCCGGAAAAACGCTCCGGTCGTCTTCGTCCCACAAACTCAAGTGCAAATGCATGCTCGACCCCGCCAAATCGGTGCGCCACTTGGCCATAAACGACACCGCCAACTCCTGCGCCCAGGCGATCTCTTTAAAACCCTGCTTGTAGATGGCGTGGCGGTCGGCCATCTCCAGCACCTCGGCGTAGCGCAGGTTCAACTCGTGCTGACCCGGCGCCCACTCCCCCTTGCTGAACTCCACCGGGATGCCGCTCTGGTTCATGTGCCGGCGCACCGCCCCGTTGAGCGCCTCTTCTTTGGTCCCCTGCAGCATGTGGTAGTCTTCGATATACCAGCCAAAGGTCTGCAGGTCTTCGTAATTTTTCTGGCGCGCCGACTCGTACGATTCTTTAAAGATATAATATTCAACTTCCGCCGCCGTCTTGGCCCTGTACCCCTGCTGAGCCAGGCGCTCAATTTGCCGCTTTAGCATAGAACGCGGCGCGATCTCCACCGGCGCGTGCCCCTCTTCGCTCTGCAAATCGCAAATGACCAGCGCCGACTTTTCCAACCAGGTAATTTGCCGCAGGGTATTGAAATCGGGTACGCAATGTACGTCCCCATACCCTTTACCCCAATTGGCAAATTCGTATCCTTCAATCACGTCCATTTCCATGTCCACGGTCAGCAAATAGTCGCAGGCGTGCATGCCGTGCCCAGCAGTCTGATTGAGGAAGAAATCGCCGGTGATGCGCTTGCCCATCAAGCGCCCGTACAGGTCTGGAAATACGGCTAGGACTGTTTCGATTTCGCCGTTGGTGACTTTCTCTTTTAACTCATCGAGGGTGAGCATTCCTTTTATCTTTTGTTCGGCCATATAATTTTGTCTTTTATTGGGCTTTGGGTGGGACCGCCCCCCACCTCGACCTCCGCAAACGTAGTTTATTTTCGCTAGAACTATAATTACCCGTACTGGACGACTGGTAGTTTAGCAAGTCAGATCTCCCGACGCAAGACACATATTGACAACATTCTCTCGTTGGTTTTCTATAAAGACCAACAGGAACGAAAAACTTAGTTTAACCAACGCAGGGCGGAGCGAGGGACTTGCCGGCGGCGCTTTGTGGGGGAGTGGCAGGCCGCCCTTGGGACTCACAAAGCACCATAGGCAAGTC
>CAXGRO010000595.1:0-3944 GCA_964012055.1 uncultured bacterium | reverse complement strand
ATGCGCCAGATGCGGTTGGCGTGCCAGTCGGCGACCAGCAGGTCGCCGTCGGCGCGGCGCACCACGCCTATGGGCCAGCCGACGTGCGCTCCTTTGGCCGGTATGCCGTCGCGGTGCGGCACGCCGGCGATGCCGGTGATGTGGCCGGCGGGCAGTTGGGAGAAAACGGTGTTCAGGTCCATGGCCGTTGCCTTATAGGGTGTGAGGAAGCGGGCAACTCCCGGTTGAAAATTCAGGAGTTATAATAGATTTACTTTTTGTACACAGTCAATGGGCGTCGCGTTCCCCGTGCCACTGACTGGTTATGTCGGCGATCAGTTCGGGGTTTGTTAGGTTCACTCCAACACGGTTCCTTCTTCTTGCACGCGCCCGTACACTTTTTCGAATTCGTCGCTGCCGTCGTCGTGCCATACCTCAAAGGCCAGGCCGCGGATACTGCCTTCGGCAAAGCCGGTTAAGCGGTCTACCGCTGGGATGCTTGCGGTGTAGAGTATGTGGCCCGCCGGCAGGCACAGTTTGCCCAAATGGCGGGGGATTTCGGCCGGTTCGTTGGCGGCCATGCGCCGGACGACTTCTTCGTCTACGTCCACGCCCAGGCCCGGCGCTTCGGGCACCGGCGAGAAACCTTCGACTATTTCAAAGCGCTGGCGGGCGGCGTCTTCTTCGTACTGGTCGTCGAGATTGATGGTGTGGCCTGCCGTGGGCAACACGGCCGACAGGTGCAGGGCCAGGGCTTTGGCCAGGGTGCCGCCGGTGAGTTGGACGATGACTTGTAGGTTGGCTTTGCCGTAGGCCAGGCCGCGCACCAGGGCGTCGTTGAAGCCGCCGCAGTACTCGGCGACGATGTAGGCGTCGGCCATGCCCTGAATGACTTCCTGCAGGCCGCCCAAAGGCGGCACGTGCATGATCAGCGGCACTTCGCACTGGGCGCGGAGGCGGCGCCAGCTGTCGACGTCGCTCAGCACCAGGGGGTCTTCGATATAACCCACCACGTGCGATTTTTCCAGTTTTTTGACGATGGGGAGTACGGTGGCCAGGGTGCGGTTGGAATTGAAGTCGTACTGCATTTTAAAACCTTCCGGCGCCACGTCCTCCACGGCTTTGTTCTGTTCGAAGACGTCGTGGTGCTGGCAGGTGTGCATTTTGAACAAACGGTAACCCTGGTCGGCGGCGCGGGTGATTTCGTGGCTCAATTCCTCGGGGTCGGCCGGCCGGGTCCAGGCCGCCACCGGCACGCGGTCGCGCACTTTGGGGCCCATCAGTTTATAGGCCGGCACTTCGAGGTACTTGCCCATGACATCGTAGAGCGCCCCGGCCAGGCCCAGGTGCACGTCGCCGGCCAAAAAGTCAAAGGGGCTGCGGCCGACCATGCCTTCAATGCTGCTGGTCGGCGGCGGGGTGCAGCGGTATTCGCCCCAGCCCACCAGGCCGTTGTCGGTTTCCACTTTAAAAAAAGTGCGCTGGTCGATGGAGCGCAGGCGCACGGCGTGTTGGGCGTAGCGCGCCGCTAGCGGGGCGTGGGCGGGGATGATTTCGACGTTAGTGATTTTCATGTTGTTTCCTTTTTGTGTTTTTGCATTTCCTGCATGTACCACTGGCCGCCGTAGAGGTCGCGTTTGGAATTCCAGCGGTAGGGGATCGGCCACATGGGCTGGTCGCGCAATTCCCGGGGCAGCGGCAGGCGCACGGGGGCGTGGCCGCGCCGCGCCGATTCGCGCAGGGCGAGGGCGATTTCAAAGGCCTGGTATTGGTCGCGCCCGCTGCAGCGGGGTTCGGTGTTGTGGTCGAGGGCGTCGATGATCGACTGCACCGTGTCTTTGATACGGTCGTCGGGCTCCAGCCAACAGTCGTCGCTGACGATGTCTTGTTCGCGCGGGATGTCGGGGGCCAGGCCGGAGACTTCCTGCATGCCGCTGAAGACGTTGGGTCCGTCGGCGTCGGTTTTTTGGAAAAAGCGGAGGCGGTTGCCGTCGCTGCTAAAGACTCTCTCGGTGCTAACTACTTCGACGCCGTGCCGCGCTGTGCTGTGCAGGTGCACCGTCATTTCGATGCCGTTGGCAAAGTGGATAAAACCGCCGATGCCGTCGAGCCCTTCGTCGCCATCGCTAAAGGGGTCGCCGTGGGTCTTGCCGACAACCCACTCGGAGTCGGCGTCTTTGCCGCTCTGGCCGCGAATGAATTGGCCCAGGGCGTACATTTTGGCCCAACTCAGGGCGTTGCAACCGCCCTGCACGATGCGGGTGTAGCAGTGGATGTGGCGGACCTGGCCGATGGCGCCCTGGGCGATGGCCTGGCGTGCCGTCCAGTTTTGGGGGCGGACGCGGTCGACGTTGCCGGCCTGGTAGGGCGTGCCCGCCGCTTTGCAGGCCTCGACCATGCGGCCCAGATCGGCGAGGCGCGCGGCGATGGGTTTTTCGGAGAGGATGCCGCGCACCCCGGCTTGGGCGCTGGCGATGACGACTTCGGGGTTGGCGTTGACCGGTAAGATGGCGGCGACGATGTCGAGTTTTTCGCGGCGCAGCATTTCGCGGTAGCCGTTGTAGCCGCGCGCCTCAAAGTGCTGGCAGAAGAGGTCGAGGGTGTCTTGCGAGCGGTTGCAGCCGGCGATCACCTGGGTGGCAAAGGCGCGGGCGAAGTAGGTGCCCTGGCGCCCCACCCCGACGACGCCGACGCGGTAACGGCCCTCTTTGAGTTGTGTCATAACGGCTCCGGTCAATGAATGCGGAAAGAGTACTGCCTGGCAACCCGGTCGTCAATACAGCGGTTTTGTTTAGCGGGATCACTGTATTGGGGGATAAGCGCGACCCGAATAATTTGCTCGCCGAATTATTCGGTAACTCTCTCAGCTGCTTGACGAAAAAATAAAAAAAGCCTTTATACTACTGCACTAAATCGCGCAGATAGGAGATAGGTAAAATGGCTGAACAATGGCGTTATGAGAAGTTGACCTGGCCGGAAATTAACGAGGCCATAGAGGCAAAGAAAGTTGTCGTCGTGCCCGTGGGATCCATCGAACAGCACGGGCCGCATTTGCCGCTCGACGTGGACGTGGTCTGCCCCACCGGCATCGCCCACGCCGCGGCGCGCCAGGTGCCGGACGATGTGTTGATTATGCCGCCGCTCATTCACGGGTACACGGCGCACGTGATGGATTTTCCGGGGACGGTGAACATTCACTGGGAGCATTTTATCAATTATGTGTTGGACGTGGGCAAGAGTCTGGCCTACCACGGCTTTAAAAAGATCATTTTGCTCAACGGGCACGGCTCCAACGTGCCCAACCTCGATTTGGTGGGGCGGCGGGTGAATCTGGAGACCGACGCCGAGTGCATTGCGGCGTCGTGGTGGACGCTGCTGGCGGTGGATCCCGAGTTTATGCCGAATTGGCGCGAGAGTCGCTTTCCGGGGGGGTGTGCCCATGCTGGGGAGTTAGAGACTTCTGTATACCTTTATCTGGACGGCGACCACGTGCGCCGCGACAAGATTAAAGACGGGGATATTGCGTTTAATGTGAAGGCGCCGTCCAAATTTCGCTGGGTGGATTTATTTGCGGCGGGTCCGGGGACGCCGATATCGTGGACCGCCAGTTATTCCGACACCGGGGTGTTGGGGCAGGCGACGTTGGCAACGGCGGAAAAGGGGGAGCGCGCCGTGGCCGAGGCGGCCAAGCAATTGGCGGCGATGGCGGTGGAGTTCAGGGCGGCGGCGCGGCCGCCTAGAGGGGATCACCACGCGCAATCTCCCACCATGCCGATGCCCTGGGAGGCAGTCGGAGAGCCGGATCGATTGGGGGATGTGCACGATATGGAGTGATGTGACGTTGGAAGGCGGTTTATTGGGGCTAGTGTAGTTGGTGAGGGACTTGGTGGCGTCAGGGGCTAGGGGTGTTGGCTATGGTGCTTTGTGGGCCCCCCCTTTCCCCCGACCCCCACAAAGCACCGCCG
>CAXGRO010000594.1:0-3948 GCA_964012055.1 uncultured bacterium | reverse complement strand
TAAACCGGACCAGGTACGCATGCGCAGCCTCTTCAGCTCGGTCAAACACGGCACCGAACTGCGCGGTTTTCGCGCCGATTCGGCCGACGCCAGCGACCGCTGGGACGGCGAATTGCGCCTGCACCGCCGCGGCGAAGCGGCCGCGGAGCGCTTTCCGCGCGGACTGGGCAATATGTGTACCGGCGAAGTGGTCGAAGTGGGCAGCGAAGTGGAAAATTTAAAAGTGGGCGACAACGTCTTCGCCCACGCCCCGGTGCGCGAGATCCACACCGTGGCCGCATCCTCGCTGCTCATCTCGCCGCCGGGCGCCTCGCCCCAGGCCTTAATGTACTGGGACCCCACCGACTTTGCCCTGGGCGCCGTGCGCGACGCCCCCGTGCGCCTGGGCGACCGCGTCGGCGTTTTTGGCCTGGGCGCCATCGGCCTGATGATCGCCCAGGCCGCACGCCTGTGCGGCGCCCGCTGGGTGGCGGTCAGCGACCCCATCGCCGTGCGGCGCAACGCCGCCACCCGCCACGGCGCCGATCTGGTGTTGGACCCCACAGAGGTAGATGCCGGCATGGAAATTAAACTACAAACCGACAAAATTGGCATCGACGTCGCCTTTGAATCGAGTGGCTCCTACGCGGCCTTGGAAGACGCGCTGCGCGCCACCTGCTACCAGGGCACAGTCGTCTCCACCGCCTACTACAAACCCACCGGCGGGTTGTCGCTGGCCGGCGAGTGGCACCGCAATCGCATCTCCATCGTCTCCAGCCGCGCCAACAGCGAACCCCTGCCCCAATTTGGTTGGGACTTTGGCCGCATTCGCAGCGAATCTCTCGCCTTGCTGGCCGAGGGCCGACTACAGGCCGACGATCTCATCGAACCCATCGTCCCCATGTCGCAGGCGGCGGAAGCCTATCACGATATCAATACCCACCCCGAGCGCTCCATCAAATTGGGCATCGACCACACCCTGGAACCCTAATATATGAAGCGCACCACCCTGGCGACGGCCGACCTAATCGACCGGCAGCAAACCACCGCCCCCCAACAGCCGCACACAGCCGCCTTTTTAAACCAGTGCTATTTTGATTTCGTGCGCCGCCTCGCCTATCCCACTAGCAGCGATAAACGGCACTGGAGTCAGTGGCGCCGCGCCCTGCGCCGCGCCCTGCGCAAAACGCTCTGCCTGGACCAATTAGGCCCGGTTCCCACGCCCGAGTTTACCGTCTTAGAAAGCGTTGACGAAGAGGGATACACGCGCCACAAAATCGCCTACGAGACCTTATCGGGCAATTGGGTCAGCGCCTACTTGCTGCTACCGCCCGGCGCCGCATCCAAACCGGCAGTTCTCTGTCCCCACGGCCACGTGCCCGGCGGCAAGCAAAGCGTCGTCGACCCGACCGACGCCCCGGGCGTTGCCTACGGCCGCGAATTCGCCCGCCGCGGCCTGGTGGCGCTGGCCCCCGACAACGCCGGCATGGGCGAGCGCGACTCCAATAACCTGCTGTCGGGCCAAATGGGCGGCTGCATGCAAACCTGGGTGCGTTTAAATCACATGGGCCTGGACCTGACGGGTTTGCGCATTTTCGACCTGATGGCCGGACTCAACCTGCTGGCGGCGCAACCCGAGGTCGACGCTAAACGCATCGGCTGCGCCGGTTTGTCGGGAGGCTGCTGGCTCTCCCAGGTCCTGACCGCCCTCGACCGCCGCATCAAAACCGTCGTGCTCAGCGGTTTCTTCACCACCTTTGCGCAAACGGTGTGGCACGGCCACTGCATATGCCACCACCCCTTTGGCATTGGCCGCATTTGCGACATGCCCGATTTATCGGCTCTTATCGCCCCGCGACCTCAATTTATCGAGTCGGGAGTGCACGACACCAACTACCCGCACGAACCGGCGTTTTCGTTGGTAAAAGAAGCGTATGAACTATTGGGGGCTTCTGAACATTTGAGCCTGCACCGCTACGACAGCGGCCACGAATTTAATGGAGCGAAATCGATTCCGTGGCTGGCACACCTACTGGGCAGCAAATAATGATTTTAGTCACAAAATATCTCATCCCCCTCATACTTCTAATCCTCTCCACCTCCTGCACAGAGGAACCCGACGCACCCCCTGCTACGGCCGCCACCGACCCCGACCGCCTGCGCCAAGCCCAACTCCTCAACGAGCGCGGCATCCACCTTCTCCAAGCCGGCCGCGCCCAGCGGGCCCTAACCACCTTGCAACAGGCTGCAGCGCTTGCCCCCGACAATGCCAAACTCCTCTTGCGCCTGGGCTTAGCCCAAGCGCAGTTAGAACGCCACGAAGAAGCCATTGCCACTTTTACAGAAGCGGTCGAATTGAAACTAGACGATCCGGCCCTGTTCTTCGCCCTTGGCTCTTCCCTGCGCGCCCAGCACCGCTACGCCGAAGCCGTAGCACAATTCCAGCGCGCCATCCAGATCTCCCCGGACCGCCCCCACTACCACTTCCGCCTGGGCGACACCTACCGTTCGATGAGCGATTTTGACGCCGCCCTAAAATCCTTCGCCACTACAATCCGCCTCAACCCCGATCACGCCGAAGCGCACTACCTGCGCGCCGACTTGCTGGCGCGCCTTGACAGCTCCGACGCGGCCGAGGACGACTTTAAACGGACACTACAACTGTCACCCGACCACATGCCAGCCCATCTCGCTCTCGCTACACTCTACAGCAAACAAAAAGACCACGCCCAAGCCATCGCAATCTTGCGCAAAGCCATTGCATTCGATCCGCGCCACCCCCAGGCCCACTACCTGCTCAGCCAGGCCCATGCTCAGAAGAACCAGCCCGACCTAAGCGCCGCTGCCATGCGCGTTTTCCAACGCCTGAGCACGGCGCAACGCCACTACGACCAGGGCAATATCTACGCCAATCGCAACGATTGGAAACGCGCCAGCAAGTCCCTTAAACAAGCCATTCAGGCCGATTCATCTTTTCTCCAGGCCCACCTCCGCTTGGGCATGGCCCACCTCTACCGCAAGGGCCTGGCGCAGGGCATTGATGTCCTGAGCCAGGCCCTTGCCCTCGACTCCCTCAACGTCGAAGCGCACAGCCTGCTGGGTGAAGCGCACCTGCTGGGCGGCGACTTAAACGCCGCCCAAAAAGCTTTTCTCGCCGCCTTAGATTTAGATTCCACCTCGGTGCGCGCCAGTTACAATCTGGGCCGCGCCGCCTACCAGGCCCAGAATTACAAAGGCGCCATCAACGCCTTCCACCGCGCCTTGAGCGGCGACCCCGACCACCGCGACACCTATTATAACATGGGCCTGGCCTACATAAAACAGGGTCAGGACCGCCGCGCCGCTCAGAGCTTTCAGCAATGCCTTGAACTCGACCCCGGCGACACCCAGGCCAATTACGCTCTGGGGCAGCTGTTCATGCGCCACGGCGCCCCCGACCTAGCGCGCCAAGCCTTTGAAAAAATCCTGCAGCAAAACCCCAGCCACGCCCAGGCGCGCGAACGCCTGGCCCAATTGGAACAAACACCTTGACCCGGCTTTGCGCCATGCTGTCGGCCTTTATCTTTTACTGTTCTTGCGGCCCAACCCCCACCCCGGAGGCAGAGAGCGACCACTTCTACCGCCAGGCCCTTGAACACTTTCACGCCGGCCAGTGGAAAGCCGCCGCCGAACAACTCCAGCGCTGCCTGCAATTGGCACCTGACAGCACCGCAGCCCGGGTGCGCCTGGGCGAGATCTACCTAGTTATGGGGCAGAGCCAATTGGCCGAACAAACGCTCGCCGACCTGCCGCCGGCCGCCGGCAACCTGCCGCAGGCCCATCTACTGCGCGCCCGACTTTTGACCCGCCAGGGCCGCACCCTCGAAGCCAAGGCCATCACCGACGACCTCCTGCAACGCGACCCGCAATCGCTGGACGCGCGCCTCCACCTGGCGCGCCTATCACAGCAAAGCTCCGCCACCATGAACG
>CAXGRO010000593.1:0-3950 GCA_964012055.1 uncultured bacterium | reverse complement strand
CTCGCGACTGATGAGCGAGGTTTTCATGCCCTCGGTGCCCATGGTGATGCCATCGGAGACGACTACGGTGTTAAATTCCATGGGGGTGCCGCCGGCCGCTTTGACGCCCTCTTTTACCTTTTGGGCCAGGTTGCGCAGGTTGTAGTTGCACGGCCCTATTTCGGTCCAGGTATTGGCGATGGCGACCAGGGGTTTGGACAGGGCCTCGTCGTCGTAGCCGACGGCTTTGTACATGGAGCGGGCGCCGGCGCGCTGGGGGCCGGATATGATGGTTTTGCTTTGGTGCTGGAGTTCGCTCATTGGGGGGTCCTTTTCATTGTAGGGCGGCGGCCCGGCGCGTGGCGTCGAGGTCAAAGCAGTCTTGCTGGTTGCGCCGCATCAGGCGGGTGGCCACGTCCATGGCCTGGGCTTCGGTGAGTAAATTTTCGTCCACTTCGGCCTGCAGGGCGCGGGTGAGCCAGCGTCGCGCCTGGATGGCGTAGGCGGTGGCACTGGTGGGCCAGCCGGTGTCGCCGCCAAAACCGAAGATTTTGTTTATGGGGGCGGTGTGGATAAAGCGGCGCACGAAGTCGCAGGAACTGAACGGGTCGATGGACCAGGCCCAGCACAAATCGGCCCACACGTTGGGGTAGTGCTTGGTCAGGGCGACCAACTCGTCGTTGTAGGGGTAGGCGATGTGCATGAGCACAAAGCGGCAGTCGAGATAGCGCGCTAGTAGGGCGCAGAGGTTGCCGCCTTTGATGTAGTTGACCGGCATGCGGTTGTTGCCGGCGTAATAGCCGGTGTGCAGTTTAAAGGGCAGGTTGTGCTCGATGCACAACTCGGCACCGCGGGCCCAGTTCCAGTCGCCCAAACACAGGCGCTCTTCTTCGCTGAGTTCCTGGCCGGATAGCTGTTTTTGCAAAACTTTTTCGGCGTCGTCGTCGCTGCGCTCGCGCCACAGCAGGGTGCGGTTGTAGGCGTGCTGGGCTTTGACGGCGATGGCGCAGGCGGAGTACTTGGCAAAGATCTGTTCCATGGCCTGGCGTAGGGCGGCCAGGTTGTTCACCTCGACGCCGGTTTCTTCGTGTAGCGCTTGCGCGTCCACCTGGCCGTTGCAGAAGGCGGCCCAGGAGATGTCGTAAAAAAAGAAGTCGGGGCCGGAGGCGTCGGGCAGGCAGGGCCAGCAGAAGTCGTCGGTTTGGACGTGGTCGAGGTTGGCGGTCTCTTTGAGCAGGCGGTAGCGGCCGCCGGGCTGGCGCCATTCGTCCAATTGCTTTTGGGCTTTTTGCAGGGCGCCGGCGCTGAAGTCTTCCATGCCGTAGAGTTCGTGGGCCAAAATGCGCACGGCTTCGCCGTAGCCAGTGTATTGGGTGGCTTCCCAGGCCGGGCGGATGGCGGCGAAGCGGGCGTCCAGGTCTTCGTTGGACGCGTCGGTGAGTTTGGCCATGGCTTCGGGCGTGGCGCCGGCGGTGATGAGGTCGGCCGGCACGTAATTGCCAAAGAGGTCCTGGAGGATGTCGGGGCCGTCTTCCAGCCAGTCGTTTTCTTTGCGCAGGTGTTCGTGGGTGTCGGTGAGCGGCGTTTGCTGAATGTGTTGGGCGAGGTCCGTGGCCATGATTTATGTCCTTGGCATGGGTGAAATAAAGCGTCCAGATTATATCGCCCTGGGGGAACCATGTCAACCGGTGTTGCTTGCCTAGGGGGGGCGGAAATCGTACTTTGCGGCTGTTTAAATTGACGGAGAGAAGGCGGTAATGGATTGGCATCCACTTATTGTGCATTTTCCCATAGTTTTGATTCCTCTGGGGGTGGTGGTGGACGTGTTTGCGCTGGTGAAGGGGCGGGGGGAGTGGCATGTTTTTGCCTACAGTTTGACGGTGGCCGGCACGTTTTTGGCCTTGGTTTCGGTGTTGACTGGAAATATGGCGGTCGAGTCATATCGCGCTCAGCAAGACTTGCTGGCGCCGATAGAGTCGCACGAGGATGTGGCGACGCTGGCTTTGTTGTTGATGCTGGCTGTGGTGTTGGGGCGGATGCCGTTGCAGTTGCAGCGGCGTTTTGAGGGGTGGGCGCTCAAGGCTTGGGTTGGGGCGGCGGTGGTGGGGAGTGGGCTGGTTTGGTTGGCGGGTTTGTATGGGGGGGAGTTGGTGTTTGAGTATGGGGTGGGGCTGAGGTGATATTTAAAAAGGCGAAATGAGTCATGCTCGAATGGATAGAAATTGCGACGCGCCGGCCTGTTCTAGGGGGCAAAGCGTTTGGGGATACTGGGCCATACGAACAGCTCGAAGGCAGCGCCTGGTTTGCGGTTGATCCGGAGGATTCGCTCAACGAGCCTATTGCCGATTTGGCGTTGGCGCCGCGCAATGGAGCGGGGATGGTGGAATGCCGGGCCGATTTTTGGCTACTCAAGCCGGTTGAGTGCGGGCGCGGCAACGGCAGTTTGTTGCACTACGTGCCCAACCGGGGGCGCAAGGGGTTGTTGGGGGTGTTTAATCTGTCTACCGGGTCCAACCGGCCGGCGACGGAGGCGGAGTTTGGGGACGGGTTTTTGATGGAGGAGGGGTATGTGGTCGGCGCTTGCGCCTGGCAGGCGGACGTGCCGCCGGAGGCGGAGGATACGCCGCATTTGATGACGTTGGAGGTGCCGGTGGTGCGTTTGCAAGACGGGCCGGTCACGGGTCCGGTGGGGTGCGAGATTCTGGTCGACGAGCGGGTGGAGGTCCACTCGCTGGGCAGTCGGTACCACATTCCCTACGAAGTGGCCGAGGGCACGGAGGGGGAGGCGGTGCTGACGATTCGGGAAGAACCCTATGGGGAGATGCGGGTTATTGCGCGGGAGGAATGGGGGTTTGATCGCCTGGATGATGGGCGGCCGGCGATTCGCTATGCGGCTGGGTTTGAGCCGGGGCTAATTTACAACCTGGTCTACATCGGCAAAGATCCGGTGGTGATGGGGTTGGGGATGGCGGTGACGCGGGATTTTGTGTCCTTTCTCAAATACGAGGAGGGCGGGGACAATCCAACGGTGGTGGACGGGCGGCCGGTGCTGAAGCGGGTGCACGCCTTTGGATCGTCGCAGAGCGGTCGCTTTTTGCGCCACATGATGTACCTGGGGTTTAACGAGGACGAAGAGCGGCGCCAGGTGTTCGACGGGTTGCTGGTCAATGTGGCGGGAGGTTCCATGGGGTCGTTTAACCACCGGTTTGCGCAGCCGTCGCGCCACGCCGCCACCCACTTTGATACGTTTTATCCGACGGAGCAGTTCCCCTTTAACGACAGGCCGCAGATTGATCCGCACACGGGGCGGGCGGGCGGTTTGTTAGATCGCTGTGTGGCGAGCGGTACGACGCCCAAGATTTTTTATATCAATACGGCGACCGAATACTGGAACCGTGGTGCCTCGCTTATTCACACCGATGTGGAGGGCAATGTAGACGTGGAGCCGCCGCCACAGGTGCGCATCTACCACTTTGCCGGCGCCGAGCACGGGCCCGCGGCGCTGCCGACGGAGGCGGATATTCTGCCCGGCAGTACGGTCAATTTTTACTTTGGTCACCGGGCGTTGCTGGTGGCATTGGATGAGTGGGCGCGCGGCGGGGAGGAAGCGCCAGCGAGTTGCCACGGCAAAATCGCCGACGGCACGTTAGTGCGCCCGGACGGCGAGGACTTTCGTTTTCCCACCCTGGCCGAATTGCCGCGGCCGGGGGCAACGGCCCATCGCCGGCCGTGCCGGCTCGATTTTGGTGCGGATTGGGATGCGGGGGTGATCTCCCACGAGCCGTCGCGGGTGGGGCGCGAATACGGTGTACTGGTTGCGGCGGTGGACGAGGATGGCAATGAAATTGCGGGTATCCGACTGCCCGAGGTCGCGGTGCCGCTGGGCACGTTTACGGGTTGGCGTTATCGCTCCCCAGAGATGGGGGCAATCTGGGCGCTGGCGGGGCTAGCCGGCACCTGGTTGCCGCTGG
>CAXGRO010000592.1:0-3958 GCA_964012055.1 uncultured bacterium | reverse complement strand
GTGATCAGGGGCGGCGTTTCTTCCACTTCTTCTTCGGCGGGAGTGTCGCCCAAGGTGGTGCGGATGGCCTCCAGCAATTCGGCGTGGACGACGGGTTTGATCAGGTAGGTGGATATGCCCAACTCGCGGCAGCGGCTGGCGTCGCCACGCTCGCCGGCCGAGGACAGGAGAATGATTTCGATATCCGCCAGGGTTGGATCTTGTTTCACCTTTTCGGCCAGGGTAAAGCCGTCCATTCCGGGCATGTGGCCATCGAGCAAAAGCAAACCAAAGGGTCAGCCGGCGGCGCCGGCCTGGCGCAGGGCGCTCAGCGCCGCCACGCCGCTGTCGACGCTTTCGATGGGCATCTGCCACTGGTCCAAGATCTCTTCCAAAATGCGGCGGTTGGTGGCGTTGTCGTCGACGATCAGCACCCGCACGTCGCGCAACTCCTCCACCGGAACCGGCGCCGGCATTTGGCGGTCTGACAAAACCCGCTCCAGGTGCGCGGTAAAGTGGAAAACGCTGCCGCTCCCTCCCTGCTCTCCACCCAGATGTGGCCGCCCATCAACTCGACTAATTGCGACGAGATGGCCAAACCCAGGCCAGTGCCGCCGTATTTGCGGGTGGCGGAATCGTTGGCCTGGGAAAACAGGTCGACGATCACTTCGCACTTTTCCTCGGGAATGCCGATGCCGGTGTCGCTCACGGTAAAGTGGAGGTGGGCCTGGCGCTCTTGCAACTCTTCCACTTCCAACACCACTTTGCCGACGTGGGTGAACTTGATGGCGTTGCCCACCAGGTTGACGACGATCTGGCGCAGGCGGCCGGGGTCGCCCGCCAGCATATCGGGCACGTCGGGCGCCACCCGGAAGGCCAGTTCCAGCCCCTTGTCGTGGGCCCGCAGCGCCATGGCTTTGAGGGCGTTGCCCAGGCTGTCGCGCAGGGCGAAGGAGATGTTTTCGAGGTCGAGGCGGGCGGCTTCTATTTTGGAGAAGTCGAGAATGTCGTTGAGCAGGTCCAAAAGCGTGGTGGCCGATTCCAGCACTGTGTCGAGGTAGTTGCGCTGCTTGTCCGACAGATCGCCGTCGAGGGTGAGTTCGGTCATGCCCATGATGGCGTTCATGGGGGTGCGCAACTCGTGCGACATATTGGCCAGAAAGGTGCTCTTGGCCATGCTGGCGGCCTCGGCCTCTTCTTTGGCCAAGAGCAATTCGCGGGTGCGCCGCAGCACGCGGTCTTCGAGCTCCTCATTGAGGGTTTGCAAATCGCCTTCGCGCTTGTCGATTTCGCCCAGCATTTCGTTAAAACCGCGGGTGAGGGTGCCCAATTCGTCGGCGCCGCCTTCCTCCACGCGCAGGTCGTAGTTCTTTTCGCTCGACACTGTTTTTACGGCGTTGGCCAGGCGGCCGATGGGGAGGGAAATGACCCGCTGCAGCAGCGAGGCGACGATGAGGGCGACGACGATGGAAATGGAAATAAAAACGCCGGCGATGCTCAGATAGCGGTTGCGGCGGTTGTGCAGGTCTTCTAGGTCGGACTGAATATAGACAGTGCCCAGCGTTTCGTCGTAGAATTGGATGGGGTGAAAGAGGGTCAGGTGGGCGTCGGAAAAATGATAGGCGGTCGACTCCACCGGCGGCGGCGCAAAATCTTCGCTGTCGCGGTGGTAGGTAGCAACAATGCGGCCGTCGGCCTGGTAGATGCAGGCGGAGACGATGTGCGTTTCGACCCGCAGGGTGAGCAACGTTTCCTCGGCCGCGTCGGAGTCGAGAAGGGTGAGGGCGGAGGTGCTGTTGTCGCCGATGACGCCGGCTAGGGCCTGGAGATTGCGCACCATGCGTTCTTTGGACGAGGACCCAATCAAAGGCGATAAAAGCAGCACAGGCCAGCACCAGGGCAACGCCGCTGGTGAGCAGGATAATGGCCAGCAATTTCCACTTTATCGCTATATCTGTAAAAAAACGCATAGTTGATATGTTCATATATTTGACCTTAGCTGGCAAGGGGGCAGTGGACCTCCGGCTGGCGTTGGACAGGGGCAATTATTACTATTTGTTTAATTCTATTTGCGGTTATGGAAGGGAGCGAAATGAGCGCAACATTATCGTGGGCGTTGGTGACCGGGGCGGGGTGCGGCATTGGCCGGAGTATTGCCGAGCGCCTGATGCGCGACGGCAGAAAAGTCATTGGCGTTGATGTAAACGGCGAGGCGCTGGACAAACTGGCCGCCGAGTGGGGCGGAGGGGAGCTGGCGACGCACCCGTTTGACCTGGCCGACACCGGCGCCATTGCCGCTTTGGTGCAACAATTGGCCGAGGCGCACGGGCCCATCACCGCCCTGGTCAACAACGCCGGCATTTGGCCGGGCGGGCCCATTGTCGAGATGAGCGACGCGACGTGGGACGCGGTGTTGGCCGTCAACTTGACTGCTCCCTTTGCTCTGATGCGTGCAGTGGTGCCGCTGATGGAAACGGCCGGTGGCGGCGCCGTGGTCAATATCGCCAGCCGCAACGCCTTCCGCTCCAGCACCAACAACGCCGCCTACGATGCCTCCAAGGCGGGCCTGGTGGCGCTGACCCGCACGGCGGCGGGCGAATTTGCCGCCGCCGGCATACGGGTCAACGCCGTGTGTCCCGGGGTGATAAATACGCCGGGCGAAACCGCGCTCAACGACCCCCACTTTAACGCCGCCTATATCAAACAAATCCCCATGGATCGCTACGGCCGGCCTGAAGAGATTGCCGCCACCACAAGTTTTCTCTTGGGCGACGACGCCAGTTTTATCACTGGCCAGACCCTTGTGGTCGACGGCGGCCAATTGACCTGCCAGGACAACCAGCGCTTTATGCAAATTCCTGGACTGGGACAGGGCGCATGAAAAAAATTTTACTGCTGGGCGGCTTTAAACCGGGCCAATCGCTGTGGAGTATTAAAGAGGGTTTTGAGACCTGCGGTTGGGAGGTACTTTATGTGCCAACGCGCGGCAGTATTGCCGCCCATCTCCCGCAGGACATCGAACTGGCGCGCGAAGAGGCCGACGTCATTCCCCCCGCGGAAGAGTGGCCGACGCCCTACGCCGATACGGCCGCCTTCCAGGAGGGGCTGTGCCGCGTCATCGAAGAACAGCGGCCATCGATTTTGCTGTGGTGGTTTAGCAAAGACGACCGCCCCGCCGGCCTCATCGAGCACATTCGCGCCCAATACCCCTTTTGTAAGACGGTGACCCACACCCAGGACGACCCCTGGGATTTGCGCCGCAGTCCGCACTTTTCCGCCGGTTTTGAATACGCCGTTACGTGCTGCAAGGAGAGTGTGGGCGAATACGCCAAACAGGGCATAAAGGCCATTGTGCTCTACCCGCCGCCGGCCGCCAGTTTGCACCGCCGCGCCGCGCCGGCGCGCTGGGAAGCCTGCGATTTTTCGGTGACCATGTTGTCGATGTACGCCAAGCAGGGCGGCGACGGCGCCGCCTACCTGCAATCGTCCGACCCGGTGGGGCGCATTACCCACCCCATTCCCTTTCCCGATCAATTGGTGCTGCGCCAGGATGTGGTGGAGACGGTCAAGGATTTGGGCCGGCTGCACCTGTACGGGGGTTTGGGTTACGGCACGTTTGCCGACGTGCCGCGCTCGGCGTATCGCGGTTTTCGCAACTACTATGAGTTGCCCGGGGTGTACGCAGCAGCCAAGATCAATATCAATCACCACAATTCGCCGCGCGACCATGGTTATATGAACCAGCGCGATACGGCGATTACCGGCAGCGGTGGGTTCATGTTGACCGACCGGGTGGCGGGCATGGAGGAGGTGTTTGAGATTGGGCGGGAGATCGACACGTATGAGTCGCTGGAGGAGTTGCGGGATAAGGTGCGGTGGTGGTTGGCGCATGAGGAGGAGCGGGTGCAGGCGGGGCGGCGGGCGCAACGGCGGATTTTTGAAGAGTATGGGAATGGAGCTTATGCGGAGAAGTTGGCGC
>CAXGRO010000591.1:0-3959 GCA_964012055.1 uncultured bacterium | reverse complement strand
GCGCCCATCCCCGGCGAGTTCCAGGTTTCGGCCCCCGCCGGCTCGGTCTTTATGCAAGACACGCGCATCTGGCACTCGGGCGCCATCAACCAGAGCGACCAGGAGCGCACCGCGGTGGTGTGCCGCTACGGGCCGTGGTGGCTGTCGGGCAACGAATTCGGCAACCTGCACTCGGGCGGCCACACGCTCAGGACGTACGTGCCGCAAGAGGTGTACGCAAAGTTCTCCCCGGAGCTGCAGCTGCTCTACCGGCACCTGGCCGAGGGCGTAGAAGACATCCTGCAGCCCGAAAACCAGCACAAGGCGCGGCGCGCCCGCTTTGTCGACCAGCCAGAGCTGCGCCAGCCGGATCATATCGGCGACAACAGCCACGTGGTCGCCGGCGCCATGAGCCGGGAGGAGTGGGAGCGCAAGCGCGCTGGCGGCAAGCGTTAAAAGCAGATGTATACTTCACGGAGAAAATAGATGGCCGACGAAAAAACTGCTTTCTTATTTATCGACGACACCCATGTCGAAAATTTCGATAACATAGAACGCGGCGTCACCGCCGCGGAAAAAGTATCAACGCGGCCTTTGATCGAAAAAGATCAAGCCTGGGAAAAAGACTGGCTTATCGGCAGCTATATCAATGTTATTTACGACGAAGAAGACGGCGTATTTAAAATGTGGTATGGCGTCGGCCGCAAATTGAGCGACGCCCGCGGCGACCAGGCCGACGCGCTGGCCTACGCCGTCTCCCAGGACGGCCTGCACTGGGAAAAACCCGTGCTCAACCTCTTTGAGGACGACGGCAGTACAAACAACAATCTGGTCTTCCCCTTTTTCCGCTGGGGCGCCGGCACCGGCGTTATGAAAGACCCCATAGAAACAGACCCGGCCAAGCGCTATAAAATGCTCTTCATGTTTCAGAGCGGCGACATGATATTTGCCGGCATTGTGCAACCGGTCTGCATCGCCTATTCCGCCGACGGGATCCACTGGGACGTGCCGCGCAACTGGCGCAACCCGGTCATCCCCCAGGGCTCCGACACCCACCTGGTCGCCTATTGGGACACGCAAATCCACCGCTACGTCGTCTACCTGCGCGGCCGTCCCAACGTGCGCATCATTTGCATGGCCGAAAGCAGCGACTTTGAAAACTGGACCCCGCGCCAGATCATCGTCGCCCCCGACGAACACGACCCCCCACAAGACCACGAATTTTACGGTATGAGCTCCATGGCCTACCGCGATTTCCGCATCGGTTTCCTCTCGGTATTTCACTCCCTCTACGAAGGCTGGATCGCCCAGAACGAAATTGAAGATTGGATGCCCGAATGGATGAACCAGATGGACATCCAATTGACCTTCTCCAAAGACGGCCGCACCTGGCACCGCGCCGGTAACCGCCAGCCCATTCTGCCGTGCGGCCCCCCCGGCAGCTTTGACTGCGGCAACGTCTACCCGTCCCACGCCCCTTTTGTGCGCGACGATGAAATATGGTTCTACCACGGCGCTTCCAACAGCCTGCACGGCGAGGCGCCGCGCTACGGCGACGAGGAACGCAGAGGAATAAACCTGGCCAAAATTAAAAAGGACCGCCTGGTTTGCCTGCAAACCGAAACCCAGGGCGTGCTAACCACGTCGCCGCTCGATATCAACCCCCACGCCTTATGGGTCAACGCCGACGCCAGCAGCGGTGCCCTGCAAGTAGAAATCATCGATCCGTTTGACCGGGTTTTACCTGGTTTTGGCAGAGACGATTGCATTCCCTTGCAAACAGATGAAACAGAACACCAGATAACGTGGAAAGGCGCCCAGCAAGACGCCGCAGACGCCAGCGAGGGCGGTCTCGAAGAGAAAATGGTTTCACAGCCGCGCGGCGGCCTCAAGGTCAAAGTCTATCTGAACAACGCCAGCTTATTTGCGCTATATACGGCGTAATCAACTCTAAAATTAAAATCGGGATGTTGCCAACACGGCGCGTTACGGTACGCCTCATCATCTACTTATTTATATATGCCCTATGATCGTCTATCGCCCATGCCATCCGCACCTGCTGGGGCTGGTTTTGGCCGCGGCGATCTCGGCGTCAACGGCCGGTGCCGATCCGCGCCCAGCCATCACCTGGTTCCCCGACGCGGCGTTATACCCCGCCTATAACGCCGACCCGCGCCAGCCGCGCTTCGCCCTGCGCTTGCTGTCGATGACGCGGCGGGCAATCCCCCACACGCCGCGCGCCCGCTTGGCGACGGCGGTGGGGCGCGAATTGGCGGCCTTGCGCCTGCACCCGGTGGGGGCGCCCGAGCGCGGCTTTGAGCTAACCTTGGCCGCGGGATTTTTTGCGCAGTGGGAAGAGCGGGGCCGCGACGGCATCGGCTGGGACGGCATCTACCGGGTGAACGGGGCTTGGAAGCCGAGCGCCGCCCTAGCCTTTAAGCTGGGCCTCCACCACGTATCCAGCCACGTCGTTGACGAGTACATCGAAAACACCGGGCGGCGCCGCATCGGCTATACGCGCGAGGAGATTGCCATAGGCGCCGGCTGGTTTGGGCGCCTCCGCGTCTACGGCGAAATAGGCTACGCCCATTTGATGCGCAGCGCCCTGCAGGAACCCTGGCGGCTGCAGGCGGGGTTGGAGTACGAGGCGGCAAAATATTATGCAGCGGTCGACGCACAGACGCACCAGGAAAACGACTGGGAGAACTCCCTGGCGGTCGCGGCGGGGCTGCGCTGGCCCTTGCGCCATCCGGGCCAGGCACTGCGCATCGGCTTGGAATACTACCGAGGCCGCTCGCCGCTGGGGGAATTTTTTCAGGCCCAAGAGAATCAGCTGGGATTGGGCTGCTGGCTCGATCTGTGAACCAGGATGCCGCCCTAACAAATTTTAACGGGCGGGATTTAGTCGCTGATATATATTTTTAACACCGTGACACCCCAGCACAATAACCGCGACCCACAACAACTTGGCGTCAACTACAGCATCAGCGAAGGCACCGGCAAAATTTCGCGGACCGGAGCGCACTCAGTGTCGGCGATTCGGCGAAAACGGCGAAAACGGCGAAAACGGCGCCGCAAATTGTGAAGGATTTGGAAAAGAGGCTAAACAATGCATTTTGTTACCTTACTGCTGTTGGCAGGCACCATCTTTGGATGTGCCGCTAGCATTCATAGTCCCGATCGGACAAAGAGACTCAAGGCCGTACAAAGCCTCACCGACCAAACCGCATTGGCGCAGATCGCTTTGGAGGATGTGGATGGGAGGGTGCGCAAGGCGGCCGTCGAGCAGTTGACCGACCAAACCGCGTTGGATCAGATAGCCTTGAAGACTTGGGATAATAAGGTGAGTGAGGCGGCCACTGAGCAATTGACTGACCAGGCTATGTTGGCTAAAGTGGCAATGAAGGCGGCGGATGAGGGGGTGCGCAGAGAAGCCTTTGAACGGCTGACCGACCCGACCGTGTTGGCCCATATCGCCCTGAATTCTGTGGCCTGGCCCGTGCGCAAGAAAGCTGTTGCAGCTTACCGACCACCAGGATATGCTGGCTAAAGTGGCAATAAAGGCGACGGATGAGAGGGTGCGTGAAGAAACCTTTGAACGGCTGACCGACCCGGCCGTGTTGGCCCATATCGCCCTGGAGGATACGGCTTGGTCCATACGCAAGGCGGCCGTTGAGAAATTAGTCGACCACCAGGATGTGCTGGCTAAAGTAGTGATAAGACGCAAGCGAGAGGGTGCGCAAGGCGAGTATGGCGAGGCTATACGACCCGACCGCCCTAACTCAGGTGGCGATGAATGCCGCAGCTGCAAGGATGCGCAGAGAGGCGGTTGAGAAGATATACGACCCGGCCGCATTGACCTATATCGCACAGGAAGCAGCAGCTTGGTCCTTGCGCAAGGCGGCCTTCCAGAAGATAAACGAAGACGTGATGTGTGACTTTTTTTAGGAATGGCGATCCCTCCCCTATCTTGTTTTGTG
>CAXGRO010000590.1:0-3962 GCA_964012055.1 uncultured bacterium | reverse complement strand
GCGGCGGTCGCGGGCTGAAGGCTGGTTGGTGTTTGTGTTCAACTTTGAGCGCCGGGCGGCGCGAGCCAATTTGCGGCCGCGCTGGCAAACGGAGAAGGCGCAAGACGTACTCGCTGGAACAGAGCTAGAATTGCGCGACGGTAGCTTTGGCCTGGCAGTTGAGCCGTGGAGTGTGGCGGTGGTTCATTGCACAGAAGTGTAGGATAATGTCAGTGTGTTCAAACGAGGGATGATATGCACTTAGAAGATCGTGAAGCCGACATTCGCATAGATGCCGATTTTGAATGCGGCAGCGGCGGCGCTATGCGCCAATTGGGCGCGCGCGCCTACGAAATGGCGTCCCAGCCCGAACCCGTTCCCGAGTGGTTTTACCAGGCATTGCAAGAGCATTTTTCCGGGAGTGGGGTGCCGCGTGAATACGCCTGTCACGTGCGGGTGACTTCTTCGGCGGCGGCGCAGCAGCGGCTGAATTTGCGTTTTTTATTCAGCGAGACGAACGGAAAAGAGTACATGGAGCCGCCCTATTGGATTTTGCGGCAGCGGCGCTGGCGCCCCATTGCCGCGGTGGCGACGCGCTTTGTCAAAGGCAACTATGTAGATCTAGAAATTGATCTGGGGCCGCAGGAGACGGTGTACGTGGCCAATAAGCCGTACGTGGCTTTGGCGCAGGTGGCGGAGGAGATGGAGGATTTGACGCAAGTTGTCGACTTTTTTTCAGTGCGCGAGGCCGGCCGCACGGAACAGGGACGGCCGCTGTTGGCGCTGGAGAGCGAGAGCCGCGAGGAGAAAATTGTGGTGGGCGCTACTTTGCAACCGGCCGAGCCGGCGGCGCGGCCGGTGCTGGCGGTGGCCCACTGGTTGACGGACGGCAGCGCCTTGACGCAGCGGCTGTTGGAACGCTTTCAGTTTTGCTTTATCCCGATGCCCAACCCCGACGGGACGGCCCTGGGTAAGTCGGTGACCAACGCCCTGGGCGAAGTGCCGATGTTTAGTTTTGGGCTGCAGGTGGCCGGCGAGCGGGCGCCGTTGGAAACTCAGCACTTGTGGGAGTACATGCAAGAGCTCAGGCCAACGGCCTATATGGAGTTCCACACGCACTACCAGGACGTGCGCCAACACAAGCTCAACCCCATGGCCCTGGAGTGGTTCCCCGATGATATGCACGAGCGCGTGCGGCGCGTCGACCAGGCGCTGCTGGAAACCAATGCGGCCTGGCGGGTCACGCCGCTGGACAAAGATTTGCCCCTGGTCGATAGTGGCAAGTTTGCCAATTTGACCAAATACTTTCAGACGCTGTCGTATTGTTATCAGATTTACGCCATCAGCGAAGAAGCCACCTGCGCCCACGCCACAACGGCCATTGCGACCCTGGCCCAGGCCCTGGCCGGGCCGGAGTGGGCGGCCCAGCGCGCAAAGCCGCGGATTGAGAGAGGTTGAGGGTTGTCCGGCTGATGCCGCTTTTCGATAGGCCGAGAAATTTAAGTTTTACGCGAAAGGATTTTTATGAGCAACGAGAGTGAGGTATTAAAACACGTCGACGGAGAGTGGATTGCCGAGCAGGCGGTAAAGCTGGTGGAGATACCCAGCGTGACCATGGACGAAGAAGATGTCTGTCGCTGTTACGAAGAACAATTGCGCGATCTGGGGTTAGAAGTGGACGTGCGCGAAGTAACGCCGGGGCGCAATAACCTCTACGCCCGCATTGCCGGCGAAGGCGGTGGTCCGGCGCTTATGCTCAACGGCCATCTGGACACTATTCCCATTGGCGATTGCTGGCCCTGCCGGCGCGAGGACGATCTCATTTACGGGCGCGGCACCACCGATATGAAAGGGGGCATGGCGTCGGCATTGGGCGCGGTGCGGGCCTTATTGGCGGCAAACGTGCGCTTGAAGGGCGATTTGTGGATTACCGCCGTGGTGGGGCACGAAGAAACCGAGGCCAAGAAGGACGGCCCGCTGGCGCTGGTTGAAGACATAAAGAACGGGCGGATTGGCGGCGATTGCATTGTGATTGTGGAGGGGAGGGATGCGCTGTGGGTGATGAGCATGGGGTCGATGGTCTTCACCATCACAATGGAATCGGCACGCGGCGGGCAGCACACCCAATACGTGCCCTTTGCCGACAACCCGATACGCCACATGGGCGATTTGATACGCCGCATTCACGAGCGCCAACAAGAGATGGATGCGGGTGAGTTGCACCCGCTGGCTGGCGCCGAGCGCATCGACCTGGGAATTGCCCAGGCCGGCGACTATTTTAACCGCACGCCGTTGTTGTGTACTCTGACGGGCACCCGGCGCTGGGGACCGGGCCAGAATGCCCAGCAGATACTGGCAGATCTGGAAGAGTTGGCCCGGCCCTTTGCCGAAGCTGGAGATTTGAAACTGACGGTGCAGATGGAGCACGAACGCGAGCCGTTTGAAACGCCGCAGGACCACGCAGCGGTGGTGGCGACGGCTACGGCGCACCGCGCCGTGACGGGTGAGGAGGCCGAGCACATTGGCATGCGCATTGTGGGGGACGCCAATATTTACGTCAACGGCAGCGGTGTGCCGACATTTTACTACGGGCCGTCCAACGAAACGGCGCACGCCGACGTCGAGTGGGTATCGGTGGAGCGCATGGAAAAAGCGGCCAGTGCCTATGCGCTGGCGACGTTGCAATACTGCGGCACGGCCGGCGAGTGACGGTCAATTATTGGTTTTTTTTCAGATGCAATAATCGGGGTGGATAGGTGGGCATATATTTTCTATTCTGCACCCGCATACTGGGAGGTTGGAACAAATTATGAGCAATGAGGAGTCAAAAGCCGGCGGCTCCGCCGCGGCCGATCGCCCCCTGCGTTTTGGCGTGGTCGGCATCGGCGCCATTGGGCCGTCGCACGCCTTTGCCATCAATAAAGTGGCGGCGACGGAGGTGGCCGCCTTGTGCAGCCGGCGGCCGGACGAGGCGGAGCCGCTGGCCCGAGAGTATGGGGTGCCCTACTGCGGCACAGTGGAAGAATTGCTGGAGCAGGATATAGACGCCGTAACGTTGTGTACTCCCAGTGGTCTGCACCTCGACATCGCTCTGCAGGTGCTTGCCGCCGGCAAGCATTTAGTGGTGGAAAAGCCGCTGGAGATTAGCACCGAACGAGTCGACCGCATCATTGCCGCGGCGCGGGAAAAAGGGGTGAAATTGGCCGGAGTGTTCCAATCGCGTTTTAAGCCCGTAGTACAGCAGTTAAAAACTTTGATGGATAATGGCTTATTGGGAGATATCTACGGAGGTAGTGCTTATATGAAGCGCTATCGCACTCAGGATTACTACGATTCGGGTGGTTGGCGCGGCACCTGGGAGATCGACGGCGGCGGTTGCCTGATGAACCAGGGCATCCACGAAGTGGACCTGCTCGCCTGGTTTATGGGCGAGGTGGCGGAGGTTATAGGGGTCACTGAGACCTGCGGGCGTCAGGTAGAGGTGGAAACATTGGCACTGGCCCTGGTCAAATACGCCAGCGGCGCCCGGGGGGTTATAGAAGCGTCGACGGTGACCTACCCCGATCCGTCTCCCTATATAGAAATCTTTGGATCTCGTGGCACTCTGACCTTTAGCAATTCCCGCGTTTTGCGCATGGAGTTGGTAGAGCCGACGCCTGCAGAGGAAGCGGCGCGCCAGGATCTCTTTGAACAGCGCCGCCAGCTGGAGCAAAAGGAGGCGCAGGAAAACAAGAATATAGCGCCGGGCACGCCCGTGGGCTCGGTAGATATGGGACACGCGCCGGTGTTTGAGGATTTTGCGCGGGCCGTCCGCCAAGGCGGTGAACCGCTGGTCAATGGAGCGGAGGCGCGGCGTTCCGTGGAACTGGTTACGGCCGTGTACGAATCGAGCAAAAATGGCAGTATCCCCATCCAATTGAGGAAATAAAATGGACATCAATAAAATAAGGGCCGATTTTCACGCCCTGAAAAATTATACCTGG
>CAXGRO010000589.1:0-3966 GCA_964012055.1 uncultured bacterium | reverse complement strand
CCATCTGGCGCACGCGCCCATGGAGCCGCCGGCGGCTCCATGGGCGCGTGAGCGAAGACGGCTGCGAGGCCTGGGCACCGACACAAAATCTGCAGGCGGCGCAAGACGAGCTGGCCCAGGCCCTGGGGCTCGACAAGGAGAAGGTGGTGGTGCACGTGACCTTGCTCGGCGGCGGCTTTGGGCGCAAGTCCAAGCCCGATTTTATCGCCGAGGCGGCCCTTTTGGCGCGAGAACTCAAGGCGCCGGTCAAAGTGGTGTGGTCGCGCCCGGACGACATCCAATTCGACTATTATCAATCGGTGGCCGCTTGTCATCTGGAGGCCGGTTTGGGCATTGCCTGCCACCGCAGTTTTCTCACCTACGTGGCCAATGTGGTCGAAGTGGAAGTCAGCAAGGACGGCCAGGTTAGCATACCGCGGGTCGACGTGGTGGTCGACTGCGGTTTGGTGATCAACCCGGATCGGGTGCGGGCGCAGTTTGAGGGGTCGGGCGTTTTTGGCGCCAGCCTGGCGCTGATGGGCGAGATCTCGGCGGCGCAAGGGCGCGTGGTGCAGTCGAATTTTCACGACTACCGGGTCTGCCGCATGAACGAGGCGCCGCGCGACGTGCGGGTGCAGTTGATCGAGAGTAGCGAGCCGCCCTTTGCCCCGGCGCTGACCAACGCCATCTTTGCTGCCACCGGCAAGCGGGTGCGGCGGCTGCCTTTGTCGCAGCACGATCTTTCCTGGTCGTGATATGACAGGGGAGTTATAGCAGCGGCCCGATCTGTTCTTTGGTATGAATCGGGTTGGGGACGTCAATTGAATGGCTTGTGTGGGTTAATTGGGAGGGTTATTTTTTATCACCTCTTCTCACACAAGCTATGATTACTCTATCTAATCTCGCCAAAGCGTTCGGTGACCGGACGTTGTTTGCCAATGTCTCGCTGCAACTCAACGCCGGGGAGCGCTACGGGCTGGTGGGGGCCAACGGGTCGGGCAAGACGACGCTGCTGGGCATTCTCAGCGGTGACGTCGAGGCCAGTGATGGCACTGTCTCGCTGCCGCAGCGGCTGAAGGTAGGGGTTTTGCGGCAGGACCAATTTCTCTACGAGGAAGAGAAAATTCTCAACGTGGCGCTGATGGGCAATGCGGCGCTGTGGGAGGTGATGGTTGAGAAGGAGGCGCTGCTGGCCAGCGCCGAGACAGATTTTGACGCCGACCGTTTTTCGGAGCTGGAAGAGAAGATACAGCAGTACGACGGCTATGCGGCAGAGGCGCGGGCTGGGACTATTCTAGAGGGGCTGGGTTTGCCCACAGAAGTGCACGAGCAGCCGCTGTCGACGCTTTCGGGCGGGTTTAAGCTGCGGGTGCTGCTGGCCCAGGTGCTGGCCAGTTCGCCCGACGTCTTGCTGCTCGACGAGCCGACCAACCACCTCGACATCTTGTCCATCCGCTGGCTCGAAATGTTCTTGCGCGACTTTCCCGGGCCGGCCGTAGTGATTTCCCACGACCACCGCTTTCTCGACAATATCAGCACCGGCATTCTGGATGTCGACTACGAGACGGTGTTGCTCTACCGCGGCGATTACAGTGCCTTTTTAGAGGCCAAGCGGGTGGAGCGCGAGCGCCGCGAGAAGCACATTGCCGGGCGCCAGCGCGAGATCGCCCACCACCAGAAATTTGTCGATAAGTTCAGGGCCAAGGCCAGTAAAGCGCGGCAGGCGCAAAACAAGCTGCGCATGATTGAAAAGCAGGTCGACCAGATAGAGGAGTTGCCGCCCAGTTCGCGGCGCTATCCCACCTTTCGTTTTGAGCAACAGCGCGACAGCGGCCAGGAGGTGCTCAAGGTCAAGGGCGTAAAGAAGGCGTTTAACGACAACGAGGTGCTGCACGGGGTGGACCTGCTGGTACGGCGCGGCGAGCGGCTGGCGATTATGGGGCCCAACGGCATTGGCAAGTCGACGCTGCTGAAGATTGTGGTGGGCGAGCTGGAGGCCGACGCGGGCGAGGTGGAGTGGGGCTACGAGACGCACCCGGGGTATTTTGCCCAGGATCATCAGGAGCAATTCGAGTCGCTCAACACCACCACCGAGAATTGGATTTGGGAGGCCTGCCCCGGCCAGGGTATTGGTTTTGTGCGCGGCAAGATGGGGCTGGTGCTTTTTTCGGGCGACGACGGCAAGAAGCGCTTGAGTTCGCTGTCGGGGGGGGAGGCGGCGCGGCTCATTTTTACGCGCCTGTCTATCGCCCAACCCAATGTGCTGGTGTTGGACGAGCCCACCAACCACCTGGACCTGGAGTCGATTGAGGCGCTGGTGGAGGGGCTTAAGGATTACCCGGGCACGCTCATCTTGGTGTCGCACGACCGCTGGTTTATTGGGCAGTTGGCCACCCGCGTGGTTGAGATTAAGGTGGACGAGATTCGCGATTTTCAGGGCACGTACGAAGAATACGTGCACTTTTGCGGCGACGACCACCTGGACGCCGACCGGGTGGTGCTCAAGGCGCGGCAGGCCAAGGGCAAGAAGGGCAAGGACGGGTCCAAGAAGGCAGGCCGGCAAAGGGAGCGGGTAGACAACGGGGCGGCAAAAGAGCAGCAGCGGGTGCAGGAGCTGCAGGAAGAGTTGATGGGGCGCATTGAGGCGGCGGAGGTGCGCATGGCGGAGATCGACGAGATGTTTTGCGCGCCGAATTACTACGAGCAGACGCCGGCTGAGGAGGTGCGGGCGCTGGAGGTGGAGCGGGCGGAGTTGGAGAGGGAAGTGGAACGGCTCACGGAGGAGTGGGAGCAAACGGAGGAAGGGGTTCGTTATTAAATAGACAGGATGAATTGATTATGACTACAGCCGCATCGTCTACGTATTTTTCGACGAGCAACGAGAATTGGGAACGCCGGGCGCCGGCGGAGTTGGGAATTGATCCGGAGAAACTGCAGGAGGCCGTGCAATTTGCCGAGGTCAATGAAGTCAATTGGCGGGTCGACATTTCGCAGCAAGATATTGGCGAAGACGCGCCCGAGTTGGCGGCGCGGTTGGGGCAGTTTAAGCCGAGAGGGGGGGGCGCCGGGGTGGTGCTGAAGGGCGGGTATATCGTCGCCGAGTGGGGCGATTTGGCGCGGGTGGATTTGACTTATAGTGCGACCAAGAGTTATGTGGCCACTACGGCCGGGCTGGCGTTTGATAAGGGGCTGATAAAGAATGTGGACGACCGGGTGGGCGACTACGAGCGCGGCGTGTCGATTGAGTACGCGCCGGCGGCGGTGGAAGCCATTGAGCGGCTGGCGCGAGAGGGCGGGCAGCGCGCGCGGGTCAACACGGCCGGCGAGGGGAGGGACGTGGACGGTTTAGATTCGGGGCGCAACGCGCAAATCACCTGGCGGCATTTGTTGCAGCTGACGAGTGAGTGGGAGGGCTGGCTGTTTGGCAAGCCCGATACGGTCGATTGGAACCGCGGTGGCTTAGATGTTGACCTGCGGCGCGACGAACGCCAAGCGCCCGGTGAGCACTGGGAGTACAACGACGTGCGGGTGAACCGGGCGGCTCTGGCGGTGCTGGCGGTGTGGGGCGAAGCGCTGCCGGGGGTACTAAAGCGCGAGGTGATGGATCCGATTGGCGCTTCGGATTTGTGGGAGTGGCACGGCTACGACGAGTATTCGACTGTGCTGATAGACGGCGAGGAGATCGAGTCGGTGTCGGGCGGCGCCCACTGGGGCGGCGGCCTGTGGATCAACACCTACGACCACGCCCGCTTCGGCCTGTTGTTCCTCAACCGGGGCGAGTGGGACGGCAAGCGGCTCGTCTCCGATGAGTGGGTGCGGATGATGACCGAGCCGTGCCCGCAGAACCCCAACTACGGTTTTATGTGGTGGCTCAACACCGGCCACCAGCGCTACGGCAATAATGCCAGCGAGCGGACCTTTGCGGCTATGGGGGCCGGCGGCAATTCGGTGGTTTGCGATCCGGAGCGCGACCTGGTGGTGGTGACG
>CAXGRO010000588.1:0-3969 GCA_964012055.1 uncultured bacterium | reverse complement strand
TCGACACAGCCCGCCGAGGGCGTGGGACGCCGGCCTTGGCGCAGGTGCTCTTGCCAGGTCAACGCCTCCATTATCGTCTGCCACCCCCCCCTTTCGGCTCCAGCTATTGAAGTAGCCATACACCGTTTTCCACCGACCAAACTCGGGCGGCAACATCCGCCACTAACAGCCGGTTTTGGTCACAGACAAAACGCCATTGATCACCTGCCATCTCGAACAGGGCGGTCGACCAGGTTTTTCGCGAAACCTACGACACCGCCCTAGACATGGGTATCGAAGCGCTCAAGGAACTGGGCTTTCGCGCCTACGAGGCGCACCGCTTTAAAAAACACGAGCAGCAGACCTTTGTCGAAATGTCCGAGTTTGGCGACAACCGCCAGGCCTACGCAGCCCGAATGCGCGAGCGCATTTCCGAATTGGACAGCCTCATGCAAAGCGACGACCGCGATTTTGGCGAGAACGTCGACCACGCCTGGGAGGCGGCGGCGCCGACCGAAGACCCTTAATGCCATCGAGCTCTATTCATTATTTTAACTCGACAAAACCGCCCGTTTCACCAGCGGCAGAAACTGGATAACCTTGCGCTAAAAAGCCCCGGCCTATAGTATTGGAAGATGGCTGTCTCTAAATGCTCAAGACCATCAGAACAGATGAGGGTACCTCCAAGAAACGCCCAACAACACCCAAAATCGCAAAACCGCAACCCAACTTAAGCTAGTACTTCATGAGCCCGACTCACCGCTTCGTCTTCCTGGCCGACCTCCACCTCTCCGACCACCCCCACACCGCCAACACCCATGCCTTGCACTGGGCCCTCGAAGAAACCAACCGACTCGCCCCGGACTTCCTCGCCATCGGCGGCGACGTGACCTCCTACGGCACAGCCGCCGCCGCCACCCTCTTTCTCGAAGCGCTGCCGCAGCTCCAGATTCCTTTCTTCTTTACTCCGGGCAATGCCGAGCTGCGCCGCCCCGACGCCCTGCCCATATTGCGCCACCTGGCAACGCCCGACCGCCGCTGGACAGTACAAAACGATCTGCTCGTCCTGCTGCCCGACACTTCTACCGGCACCCTGCCCGCCGCCGAGCGCGCCTGGATGGAAGAAACGGTCGCCGCCCAAACCGCCGAGCGCCGCATCATTCTCACCCATTACCCGCTCGATACGCTGGACCCCGACAGCAGCGCCTGGCTGCAACAATGGATAGCACATCACCGCGTCGAATTGCTGGTAGGGGGGCACCGGCACGTACAACGCCAGCGCCATATTGGTGCTTGCCTGGAAGTGGTAGCCCCCGCCCTGGACCCCAATAAGGCGTTTGGCGATTTGCCCGGCATCGCCCTCTTTGAAAGCGACGGCGGCGGCCAGTGGCGCCAACGCTTTATTCCCTGGTCGCCCGCCATTGAGCTGCTGCCGGCGGACCTGCCCGCCGCCGTCTCGCCGGTCGGCTGGTCAATCCAGGGCGACCCCGTCGTCGCCGCGCAAGAGACCTTAGACTTTGGTCTCTCCTGCTTGGAAGTGCGCCCCAAAGAACTGGATTTCTCGCGCCCGGCACTGGACGCCGTATTAAAACAATTGCGCGACCGCGACTATCTCTATCTGTCTTACCACCTGCCCTCGCTAAAGTGGGACCCCGATGCCCGCCGCATCGCCGCCGTCGACGCGGTTGAAGCACACCTCGACAGCGCCCTAGAAATGGGCGCCGACAGCCTCACCGTACACGTGCCCCAGGTACCGGCCGCGGCCATGCAAACGGAAGACGGCGCGCAACCCTCCGATCTCTACCGCGAATACCTCGACCTCTACACCCGCCTTTTTCGCCCCGCCGCCGCCGGCGGCGTGCGCCTCTCCATCGAAAACGTGCACAACCCCCTCAACACGCCGCTAAACGCGCCCGGCCTGCTCTTTGCCACCCGCATCGAACAGTATTTAGAATGGATAGAAGCGGTTGATCGCGCAATGGCCGATCTGCCCAACGCCGCCGTCGGCGCCCACTTTGACGTGGGCCACGCGCGCAACAACGGTGGCGAGCTCGACAACTTGCAACCTCTGTGCGAATGGTACGCGCGCCTGGGGCGGCGCATTTTGGGTTACCACATTCACCAGGTCGACATCGACCCCCAAACCGGCCGCCTGACCAACCACCGGGAGATCACCGGCCTTTTCACCAAGCGCATCTCCTACGCCGGTTTTCTCTGGGCCTGGTCGACGCGCCAGATAAGCCGCGCCCCGCTCTTTGTCGAAGTACGCGACGCCACGGCGCGGCGCAATACGGCGGCGCTGCTCAAATCGCTCTTTGCAAAAGCCGAATCCATTGCCCAGGCGGCGCAGCTGCCGGGGCGAAAATCGGCGGCTTAAAAAATCAGGTTATTGCGCCCGATCCCCAAGGCGATCCCGGGCAACACTCCAACAAATCGTCGCTGACTCGCTAGTCACTCCAACAGCATCATCTTCTTCACCTGCGCCTGCCCCCCCGCCCGCAACTGGTAGAAGTACACCCCGGGCGCCACCGCCCGCCCGCGCCGATCGCGGCCGTCCCACACCACCGACCAGCGCCCGGCATCCCTATAACCGCGCACCAGCGTCTCTACTTCCCTGCCCAGCAAATCGAATACCTTTAAAATCACCATGGCGTCGCGCGGCAACTCGTACTCTATAGTTGTAGTTGGATTAAACGGGTTGGGGTGGTTCTGATATAATTGAAATTCCGCCGGCAAGCCCTCGGCCAGTGCCACCGCCGTGACCGGCTGCGAGGTCCACGTCTCCTCTTCCATCAGATGGCCAAAATGCGGCGCCTGCACATCGGCCAGCGGCCGGCCGTGGCCGTCCTCGGTCCACCCCTTGGCGTCCACCAAAAAGCGCCAGGCGCGGCGGAAAATGAGCCGGGCGTTTACCTGGTAGGTACCGCCGTCGGCCGGCAGCGCAAAGCGGTAAAAGGAACGATCCTCGGCCAGGGCGGGGATGCGGTTGTCCCACAATACGCCCACCGCCTCGGTAAAGAAAACGGGGCCCTCGCCTGCGCGATCGTGGCTGACTTTGCCAAAGAGTTTGCCCGGCAGTCCGGCAAAGTACCCCTGCGCCGGGTCGCCCACGCCGCCCAGCTCGTGCACTACCTGTTCGCCGGCATAGTCCAGCGCCCGCCCGTCCTCCAGCCGCCGCGCCTCCACCAGCAACACCATATTGCGAATGGTGACGCCGTCGGGCACGTGGTGCCTGGTCTTGTCGTTGATCACCGCCACTTCCACTTCCAGCGCCTCCTCGGTCACCCGCCCGTCCACCTCTAAAATCACGGCGTTTTCCAAAAAGTGTGGCGTGGTCCCCTCAATGCCGTGATGGCGCACCGTCTCCGGATCGCGCTGCGGCGCTATATACCCCCTGAACTGACACGCCTCGGTAGCCCCGTACGACGGCATGTGACAGTCGACACAGGTGGCGTAATGGGGCGACTGCGGATCGCCGTAGGGCGACTCCAGCCATTCTATATAGGTAGGCTCGGAAACAATCCCATTGTCCTCCTCAAACAATCCGTCCTCGTCCGGGTCGTTCTTGTCCTGGTGGCAGGCGGCGCACATGGCCGCCGTTAGCTGCGGCTGGTAGGCCGGCAACATGGTAAAGGGAAATTCATCGTACGTAGCATCCCCCAGCACTCCGTACTGCACCTGCAAATCGTCGGGCCCGGGCCGCGTAAAAGTCACCACCCCGGGATAGATGCCGGGGTAGTTGAGCCGCGTCTCGTCGATGTCGGCAATTTTGTGGCATACCTCGCAAGAAACCCCGTGCAGCGCCGCCGCCGATTGCACCCCAACATCTTCCAGCGCCGCATAGGGCTCGGCAATCCAGCGCTCGGGCTGGTGGCAGGAAGCGCACTCAGAATTAGGATTGCTCTCGGCAAAATGCGAATCGCGCGTATAGACAACCCACCCCTGCCCCCCCTCCGTACCATCCCCACTATAAATGTCGTACACCCAGCT
>CAXGRO010000587.1:0-3976 GCA_964012055.1 uncultured bacterium | reverse complement strand
AAGCCCTAGCTGTGTGTACAGCGCCGCGGTCTCGGCGAGCCACAAATCTTGCCGCGCGAAACCGACCCCATCAAAACCAACCACCTGCGCCTGAGCCGCACCCGCTCGGGCACCCTTCTGGCCTACGGCCAGCAGGATACGAGACAACAGACGGCGGACGGTTTAAAAACGAGCCTCAGCGAACCGATCGTATGCCGCTCCACCGACGGCGGCCACACCTGGTCGGCGCCCGAAGTAATCCCGTTTCAAATCGAGGGGCCCTACGAAATCTCCAACCCCATCGTCGTCACCCAAGACGGCCGCTGGCTGGCGCCCACCGCCACTCTGCACGACGGCCGCTACGGCGAGCTGGTCGTGGTCCACGAGTCGGCCGACGAGGGCGCCATCTGGCCCCACATGCACACCGTGTTCCAAGACCCGGGCAGCGGCATCGGTTACCTGGAGCAGAAGCTCATTGAGTGCGGGCCCGGGCACCTCTTGGCCTGCGCCTGGGTGCAGGACTTTGCCAACGACACCGACCTCAAAAACGCCTACAGCTTTTCCGCCGACGGCGGCCGCACCTGGGACGGGCCGCACCCCACCGGCATCCAGGGGCAAACCATGACGCCCATCTGGCTGGGGGACGACCGTTTTGTGGTGCTCTACAACAAGCGCTTTGGCGACCAGAGCGTGCAGATGTGCCTGGTGCGCGCCGCCGGCCGCAGCTGGGAGGTGGAATTTGAAGGCATGCTCTTCGACGGCCAGGCGCGGCTCGAACTCACCGACGAGGTCAGCAGCCAGGAGCAGATCGCCCTGATCCAGTTCGGCTACCCCATGGGAGTGCGGCTGGACGGTGATACGGTGCTGACGGTGCACTGGTGCGCTGAAGAGGGCATCTGCGGCATTCGCTGGACGCGCTTGCAGGTGTCCTGGTAGCTTGTAATCTGGAACGATCAGGCTAAATCTGAGTGATAGGACGCCATTCGGACGAACGAGACAGGCATAGCAAAAATGCAGAACCAAGAAAAGACCCATCAGCAGCTCCAAATTGAGTTGGCTCAACTCAAGAAGAGCGCGCCTGCGAAAGAGCCGCTGAACGCATCCGCTTGGAAGTGCTTTCCATGCGCTCGCAGGACGATTTGCTGAAGGTAGCGGTGATGATGTTTCGAGAGTTGAAACATCTGGGCACAGAGTTTCCCGCCTGCGTGTTCTTCTTTGTCGATGAAGACAATAATTCCATTACGGGATATGTCGCCTTCAACAGTCTGGGCAAACTAGGCATTTCCTGGAAATCCCCTAAAATGTGGGACTTCAACGAAGACACCACTGTAACCGTATGGGAAACCCCCATTACGGCGGACGGGGACGAAGACTTGGGAAATTGGCGAACGGGCGAAGCGTGGTCGATCCTTCGGAGCATGGAAGAAGATAAAGCTGAAGTGAAACTCTTTCATGAACAGTATGGTCTCGATCGGTTTTATCCGTACATAGGGCCGGAGTGGCCTCTAACTAACGTACCCTTCAGATATGGCTGGGTCTCCGTCCGTCACCCGGTGTCTCAGGCGGGGTGTGCCCCTATCGTAGATGCGCTAACGGAAGCCCTTTCACTGGGCTATATACGGTTTGCAGATTTTAAACAACTGGAAGACAGCCTGCGCCGCCTGAAAGAGACACAAAACCAACTGGTGGTAAAGGAGAAGATGGCCGCTCTGGGCGATCTGGTGGCAGGTGTCGCCCACGAGCTCAACACGCTGGTAGGCGCGATTCAAAGTGCCGTCGATGTGTCGAGCCGATGTCTTGAGCGCATATTGGCAACCTTGAAGACAAATGAAATCGCCCACCTGCTTAGCGACGACAATTCGTTTAGCAAAGCAGTAAAACTACTCGAAACGAACCACCAACTCGCCACTACGTGTAGCAATCGCATCGCCACCATCTCCAGAGTTTAAAAACTTTTGCCCAACTAGATGAGGCAGAATTTCAAATAACCGATCTTCACGAAGGGATCGATAGTGCGCTGACGCTGTTGAGCAGTCAGTTGAAGAATGATATCTCAATTGTCAAACGCTATTCCGCAATGGAGCCGATTTACTGTGCGCCCGGTCAATTGAACCAGGTCTTTATGCACGTGCTCAAAAATGCTTTAGCCGCTACTGAACAAGGCGGAACGATAACAATCCTTACGTCTGAGGATCGCGATTGGGTTTTTGTCCAGATCAGCGACACGGGCGAAGGCATTCCACCCGATCAACTCGAACGTATTTTCGACCTCGATTTTCAAGTTGCGGATCGCCGAATTAAGATGGGATTTGGTTTGGCCACTGATTACAGAATTATTCAGGAACATCAAGGAGAGATCAACGTAGAAAGCCTCGAAGGCAAAGGCACAACGGTGACGATCAGCCTGCCCAAAGGGCAAAAAAAGGGAAGACTGATTACCGGTCCAGAAAATGACACCGAAATCGCGATGTAGCGCATGATTATGGACAGCGATACCCATCATCAAATTGGCGCTTTGCCCAAGATCGAGATTCCGGCTTGGCCCATGCGGGCCTACACCAAACCCCTTTGGGTTCGGTAAGTGATGAACCGTCAACTCTTTCGCTTTGCGCCAATTCCAGCAGCCCACTCAATCGCGGCGCAGCGAACTGAACTCCGGCTTGGGCGCCCCCTTCTCGCGGTCCCACTGCCACAGTTCCAGATAGGGCGGCATCGCATCAAAGCCAAAAATCAGCGGGCCGTCCTCGCCCGCCCGCTCCACCACCTCGGGCTTGACCAGGCGCGCCAGCTCGTAACCCCCTTTTTGCCAGCTGCGCCGCCACGGCACCAGCAAGGCGTAGCGTTTTGCATCGGAGCTGTTTTGCGACGTGCCGTGCCAGACGTTGGTGTCGAACAAAATCGTCGAGCCGCGGGCTGCCTCGACAATGCGCGTCTGCTCGACGGCGGTCTCGGGAATGCCAATGGTATCTGTGTGGTGGCTGCCCGGCACCAGGCGGGTGGCGCCGTTGGTGCTGGTGAACTCGCTGAGGCAGAAAATCGTGTTGACCGACATCACGTGGCTGGTGATGCGCCGGCCGTCGTCCGCCGCGGCCTGCGAGCGCGAGCGCAGGTGTCCGGTGGTTTCCCCGTCGGCGTGCAGACCGCCGGCGTCACTGCCCTGCTCGATGATCGACCCGAACACCCCGCCCAACAGCGCGTCGGCGCCCAGAAAGTGGCGGATCAAGCGCAGCAGAGGAGCAATCTGGTAGGGGCGCTCAAAAACGCGCCCCTTGTTGAACAGGCATTCAAAACCTCCCTGCTCCTTTTCTGCGGCGAGCCGCTCCAGCTCGCGTATGGCGGTGTCGCATTCGTCCGCCGTCAACGTGCGCGGCAGCACGGTGTAACCCTCTCCCTTGATATTGCTGACGTGCAGATCGAATTCGGCGTCGGTCATATGGTCTCGCTTCAAAAAGTGCCCGCGATCTGCCGCGCCAAAAGCGCGCAGTCGGGAGGCTTACCAATT
Source organism: uncultured bacterium (assembly GCA_964012055.1). GTDB lineage: Bacteria > Latescibacterota > UBA2968 > UBA8231 > UBA8231 > CAXGRO01. The sequence continues at coordinate 495 of CAXGRO010000587.1, read as the reverse complement.
ACTTTCCTTCCTCTTGGGAGTATTAAAAACCCTTTAAAAAGTCTAGTCAAGGCACGGAACGCTATGTGGGCACTCGACGAGAAGGCCTTGAAAGACGTGGTGGGCGGTATCGAGTTTGCCTACCTTGGTATACGGATTCCCCAGTTGGCGTAGCTGCTCGCGGGGAGCACGAGTTCCCAAGAAGGAGAGCAATGAAAAAAACCAGAAGAAAATGTCTGAATATCGCAATTCTATTTTTGCTTTACTATTGCTGTCTTCCTGCGGTGACACAGACACGGATAATATCCTTGGAACGGATGCCCAAGATAAATCTTTCCTTTGGAAAGTCTCCTCTGATATTAGCACCGTTTATCTGATGGGATCTATCCACGTGGCCAAACCAGATATTTATCCGTTAGAATCCCATATTGAGCAGGCCTTTGCCGAATCTGATCACCTCGCGGTAGAAGTCAATATACTCGACCCCACAGTGGAGAATCAAATAGTTGAATTTTT
>CAXGRO010000586.1:0-3982 GCA_964012055.1 uncultured bacterium | reverse complement strand
CGTCGGCGCCCGCGGCGGCCAGCCGGACGACCACCGGGAAGTTGGTCACCGCTTGCGACGTGCCGGCGTTCTGGATGCGCGCCGAGTTGGCGATCTCGACCACGGCCCCGCGCAGCGCCTCGCTCGGGTACGCATCCACCTCGACGCGCGCCGAGTCGCCCAATTCTTCAACCTCGATCAGTTCGGTGCGGGTCACTGGGGCGAAGATGAGTTGGGCGATGCGATCGCCCTTTTTGATTGGCTGGTCTTCCTGCGATAGGTTGATTAGAATGACGCCGACGTCGCCGCGGTAGTCGGCGTCTATGGTGCCGGGGGAATTGAGTACGGTGAGGCCGCGTTTGAGCGCCAGGCCGCTGCGAGGTCGCACCTGCCCCTCGTAGCCGGGGGGGATTTCCAGGCGCAGGCCGGTGGGGATGAGGGCGCGTTGGCCGGGTTTGAGCACGAGGGTTGCGTCGAGGTGGGCGCGCAGGTCCATGCCGGCGCTGTCGGTGGTTTCGTAGGCGGGCAGGGCGTTGTCGGTGTGGCTGAGAACGCGGACGCGTATGGTTCGTGACAAGAGGTTCCTCTGCGTTTGAAATTAACTTTGTTGGCTGTACTCTTCTTCCCAGCGCGTTTTTAGGGCGCGCATGTACACCGATCCCAGGGTGTAGAAGACGGTGAGGAGAAGGCTAAGGGCGCCGGCGACGAAGGTGATGAGCAGGCGCCGGGGGCGGGCTTTTTTCTCCGGCGCCATGGCCTCGTCCAACACCTGTACGGTCGAGGTGGTGTTATTGGATTCGATGAGGGATTCGGCCTCCTGTTGCAGGAGCATGCGGATTAGGGCGCTTTGTACGGCCACGTCTTTTTCTATTAGGGCGTATTCCTGGGCAACTTCGGGAATTTCGCGCAGGGGCAGGAAGAGGTTTTCCTCCAGTTTTAGTTCGAGGTTGGCCGGGGGGCTTACGCGGCCAGCGCTTGGGTTTTCGTGGCCGTCGCGCAGAATGGCCAGGGCCTGTTCCCACAAAATGATCTCGCGTTCTATTTTCTGCACTTCGGCGTGGTCGGGGGTGAAGCCGGCGGCCAGTAGGCTGAGGCGTTGGACCTCTAATTCCATAGTAGAGGTTTGCATGTCGGCGGCGGCGCGGATTACGGCGCGCGCCTGGTCTTCGAGAGAGATGGCGTTGTGGTCGGCCTGAAACTGTTGCAGGCGTTCCATCTCGTCTTTGAGCTTGGTTTCCTCCTGGGTCTTGAGTTTGAGGATGAAGTCGTAGCGCTCGTTCGCCGTTTTGCGCGCGAATTGCTGGTTGGTGCTGTCGAGCAGGGCGATATAGCGGTTGGTCATGTTGGCGGCGCGCTGCGGCGACTCGTCGAGCACGGAGACGAGGATGGTGCCTTGCTCGCTCTTGCTGACCGTGGTCTGTCCCTCAATGGTTTCGAGGGCGTCGGTCATGGTTTCGACGTCGTAGACCTGCATGAGGTCGAACTCTTCAATCATGGCGCGGCGCACCTTTTCGCTCTGCAGCACGGCGACAAAGATGTCGGCCGGCGTGCCTTTTTCGCCCAGGCGCAGGGCGGGGATGGGCAGGGTACCGATCAGGTCGGCAAAGCCGAAGCCCTTTTTCTGCTCCTTGGGCGGCAGCAGTTGTACGGTGGCCTCGTACTCTTTGGGCAGCAGGAAGCTGAAGGCGAGGGCGACGACGGAAAAAGATAGGGTGGAAGTGACGATCAGGCGCTTGTTGACGTTGAGCGCCGCCAGCAGGTCGAGAATGTTTAGGTCTTTCTTATTCATTGTGGAGGACTCCTAAATCCCTTTGGAGAGGCCGGTTAGATGGAGCGCACGACGACGATGATGGTCAGTGCTTCCGCTACGGTGCGCATGGTCGACTGGGTGAAGCGCCACCAGTCGAAGTATTCCTTTTGCGGCACCCATATTTCGTCGCCCTCTTCGACGACGGTTTTCTTCTTGAGCGGTTCGCGCAGTCCGGTGCTAGCGCGGATGAGGCGGGAGTCGCCCTTATTGGCCACCCAGGTGTAGCCGCCGGCCTTGTCGAGGTAATAGCCCACGGTGCGGCCCTCTTCGTAATCGACCAAACCGGGTTTTTGCACCTGGCCGCTGAGGCTGATGGTGCGGCGCTTTCTGGGGATGAAGATGACGTCGCCGCCTTCGAGGACGATATTCTGATCGAGGTCTTTTTCCTCGATCAGGCGTTTGAAGTCGACGGCGACGCGGCCGCGCTCTTCGCGGGCTTTGGTCTTGATATAGGCGCGCTCTTCCGGGTCCATTTCGCTCAGGCCGCCGGCCTGTTGCAGCGCCTGCAGGCGGATGAGTTCGGGGTCTTTGATGGTGCGGTATTTGACACGGATCAGTTTGGCCTGCGTCAGCCAGGCGTTTTCGGTGAGGCCGCCGGCCTTGTCGATGATATCCTGTGACGTCGTCACCCCTTCAAAAATGCGGTAGCGGCCGCTGTATCTGACTTCGCCGTGGATGTGCACCGAAGGCATGAGTTGCCAGTCGGAGCGAAAGCGGACGAAGATCATGTCGGCGGCTTGTACCGGAAAATCGCGAACGTCGTCAAAGGTGGTCTCCTGGCCGGGTTTTGCCAGGTCGGCCAGCTTGAGGATGTCGATGGTTTTGCCGTCTTCTTGAAAGCGCCAGACTTCGCCTTCGTGAAGGTAGGCGTCGGGCTGCAGGCCGCCGCCTATAGTGACAATATTGCCCAAAGTGTCTCCCTCCCTGTACTCCTGCTCCCCCTCCAGATTGACGGCGCCGTAGATGAAGAGGGTGTGGTCGCGTAGGGGCGCGTGGACGACGTCGCCCATGCGTATATAAGGATTGTGCTCGAGGTCGCCGGTGGCCTGGAACATCTGCAGGTCGACGACTTCCTCGCTGCCGTCGTCGCGGGCGATGTGAATGGCGCGCTGGGCTGGCATTATGTTGGTGCCGGCCAATCTGATAAAACCGCCGGCTTTTTCGATAAGGTCGGAGAGGCGGGTCATGGGGTGGATGATGTAGCTGCCCTCTTTGCGCACGGCGCCGGTGACGTAGACGGTGTAGAAGCGCATGCTCGCCAGGGTAATGGCGATATCGACGTTGCGGTATTTGGCGGATGCGGCTTCGAGCAGGACGGTTTTGGCCTCGTTGAGGGTTTTGCCAAAGAGGTGGAATTCGCCCACGGTGGGCACCAACACCCGGCCCTCGGGGTTGATCTCTAGCTGGTAGTCGCGGTTCCACTCGCCAAATATGTACAATTGCAGGATGTCACCGGGGCCCACCACGTAGGTTGCCGGGTCGATCTCGCGGTCTTGGCTAAAGCGAGTGCGGGGCACTTCTTCGCCGGCGGGCAGGCGCACCCGCCCGGTGGTTTCTTGCTGGATGGGTACCGGGATGTTGGTGCCGGGTATTTTCTGCATTGCCTCTTCTTCCAGTTCGCTCTCCCGTACCAATTTTTCCAATTCTTCTTCCTCGTTGTCCTCCTGGGCTTGCACCGGGGTGACGAAACCGGCAAAGCCCAGCAGTAGGGCCGCGAGAAAGCGATATCTCAATAAGTGCATACTTTCCTCCTGATGTGCGATTTTTAGCGCTGTGCGTATTGGCGCTGATAGTAGTTTTGATAATCTTCGCTCGCCTTAATGGTGCGCCACCAGTCCTGATTTTCTACGTACCAGTCGATGGTGCGCTGCATGGCGGTTTGGAAGTCGTTTTGCGGTTGCCAACCCAGGGTGCCGATTTTGCTCGAATCGAGGGCGTAGCGTTGGTCGTGGCCCTTGCGATCTTCGATGAATTGGATCAAATCTTCGGATTTGTTGAGGTGTTGCAAGATGGCCTGCGTCACTTCGAGGCCGGTGGCGTCGTTTTCGCCCCCGACGTTGTAGGCTTCGCCGACAGCACCCTGGTGCAAAACCAGGTCGATGGCGGTGCAGTGGTCTTCCACGTAGAGGTGGTCGCGCACCTGCGAGCCGTCGCCGTAGACCGGCAGGGGCAAATCGTCGATGGCGTTGGTGA
>CAXGRO010000585.1:0-3996 GCA_964012055.1 uncultured bacterium | reverse complement strand
TATCAAACAGCAAAAAGTCTCACCCTAAGTGGGCCAAAATAGGCTATCCGGTCAGACTGCCGCCTGATGTGGCCCAAGTGATTCACCCTGATTGGCGGAAAAGCGAGGCCGATTACTGGGCCACCCGCGATACCCTGCTGACCCAATACACCGACCAATGGGTTGCCTTTGCTGACGGTGCGGTTATCGCAACCGGCACCAGTCCCGTCGAGATCTTCCACCAAGCACAACAATCCGGCAAACACCCGTATGTAACCTGCGTCGGACGTGAACGCGAACCCTGTCGGATGCGGCGTGAGGCCTTTCCGTATGATCGGTCCTATCCCAACGAAGCACTACCATTGATCGCGGTCGAATCCGCAAACAACCCAACCATTAACCTTGGTAACCGCTTGTTGGCTAATAACTGTTTGTTGGCGCCATTTCCCAGGCCTCAAGCGATATTGCTTTCGCGCTACCGCCCCGGGCAAAAAGTGCGACACCCAGGCTGTCGCTGCGGGTAGGGTAGATTCGCTGCGTGATGCACTGCCGCCCGTTCGCGAATACCTCAACTACCGATCTGTCTACAAAGATGCGCAGCTTCAGATTTTCCCCGTCGCCAAGCTCAAACGGCGCCTCCTGGGCCTTCACAGGTGCTCCTTTTTTTCGGTAATAGTGGTAGCGTTCTTTGATGGCTTCGTCGAGAGTCGATTTGCTTATGTCGATTTTGAGCTTATGGGCAGAAGGCTCACAGGTGATAAGTGTCTGTTCTGCTCCGTCTTCCGAGCAGTGAACCTTCAGGCCGAATTCACTGGCGCCTGTCGGCTGCATCTCGACGGCCAGTTCGAGGCTGTCACCGCCAATAGCATCAAGTTTGATGTCAGCATCGGCGGCTACGTGGATATTCTGAAGCTTATGCGGATTGAAACGGAGGACCTCAAGTTCGGGCGCGGGCTCGATTAAGAGGGTACTGCCGTCGTCGGCGAGTGAGAGAATTCTCGGCACCGTCATGACCCCGGACCAGCCGGATGCCCTTTCGCAGTCATCGCCTCGTATCTCCCATATCCAGTCGAAGTAGAGGCGGCGCCCCTGGTCGTCCAGCAGGCTTCGCGGGCCACCCAGGTGTCCCCCAGGCCAGTGCATCCAACGGTGTGTCTCCACCTCAAAAGAATCCTTGCCATTCCAGCGCCCGAGATAGTATTGGCTCCCCTGCAGGTGGCTGCAGAACAGCAGCATGTGCTTATTCCCGAGGCTGAAGAAGTCGGGGACGGCGCAATCCTCGCGGGCGTCGGTCCAGCGGCGCTGGGATGTGTAGAACGGGCCGACAAACTCCCACTGTTCGAGGTTTTTGGATCTGAACAGCGCCGTCCCGTCCCCTTCGATGCCGGGTATTTGGTTGCCGATCAAGGCAAAATAGGTATCGTCTTCGAGCCAGGCGGTCGGGTCAAAGACGATGTATTCGTCATGTCCCGGCTCGCCCTCCTCCGGTACGCGTATGACAGGGTTTGCCGGATGTTTGGTCCAGTGGATTAGCAGATCGTCATCAGCGGTAGCAATGCAGGTGCCGTCGGGGACGCCATGGTAGATGAACGTTGGCACACCCTGTTTATTGAGAAATGCGCCGCCGCTAAAACACCCCTTTCGGTCCGGGCCGTCTGGGTCCGGCGTGAGGGCGATCGGGTGATGTACCCAGTGCACGAGGTCGACACTGGAAGCGTGTCCCCACTGCATCCATTTCCAATAGCCGCCCTCTGGGTTATGCTGATAGAAAATGTGGTAGCGGCCTTTCCAGAAAATTGCCCCGTTGATATCGTTCATCCACGCCTGGCGCGGCATAAAGTGATACTGGGGCCGGTGCGGGTCGTCCCACAGCTTCTCTCTCAGTTTGTCTGTCGCGGCAATCAACTCCTCCGCCTCTTTATTGCATCCACCGTATTCTGCTCCGTCGTTGTCGAAACGCTCATATATCAGCCTCTACTCTTCCACCTTCTGAAACTCCCCCCACGCCTCACCGGCCGCCGCCGCCTGCTTCTCCAGCTCTCCTCTCCATCCCAGGACCTGTCCCGATTTGATGTTTTTGATGTCCCAGGGCGCGTAGCGATCTTCCAGCGTATCTCCCAGTTTCTCCGTTTCCGCCCAGCGGTCCCACGCCGTCTTCATCCACTCGTGCGGCAGCGCCTGGCGCACGGCCGGATCGTGCTGCCAGGCCCAGCGGCTGTCCGCCGCCTTTGGATCCCCCTCAAACGGGCCGCTCCACTTGGACCAGCTGATTACCAGGCAATTGCGCTCGCGGTCGGGCACCGTGTGCCCCGTGTGAATGTTGGTCCCAATGCGGATCAGTGCCTGTCCGGCCTTGAGCCGCACCGCGGTCTGACCTGGCAGCGGACTCTCTCCATCCCAGCTGGGGGTATGCGGCACGCCCGCATCCTTCATGCTCTGCGGTAAAAGCACGTCGTGCTCTAACGGCGTCCGCCAGCGGCTGTGGCTTCCCGCGACGAGCTCGTGGCACTCGTCGTCGACGAGGGCCAGGAAAATGCCCACGCCGTGGCGTTCTTCGATCTGCTTGTTGTTCTGTTCCTGAATCTTCTCCCACACGGTCCTTTCGGCCTCCTCGGAGTAGGCCTCGGGACCGACCGGTCGACCTTGTTGGGAATTTTTTCTTTCCCCGTCGCCCCACCACACGGTGTCCCGATGCCAGCCGAGTTTATGCTCGTGTTTCCTGTTATTGCACCAGAGCAATATCGTGTTCAGGGTCAACTCTTCGGGCTGGAGCCCGTTGCACCAGCCCGCCACGAACTCCAGCATCTCGTCGGAGCCGTGAAACTCGGCAAAGCAGGGCTCCTTAAACGCCGGATGGACGATGCCGCGGATCGCCCACGGCTCGTCCTGCTCCGTCCGGTGGACATAACCTTTGGAGGAGTCGATGACGCTGTATCCTCTTTCGGGCCGGCAAGCTTCTGTGACGCGGCGGCCGGCTTCGCGGAGAATCGGGATCCATTCACTGTCGACAAAGTCGTCGATGACGACGACGCTGTGCTCGCGGAGAGCCTCCAGGCGAGTTTCGGTGGCGCCTTTGCCGGACCACTCGGGCTGGAAATCTATAAACGCGGGGGCGCGATAAGAGGAAGCGGTGGAAGATGTGGCGCTCATTTTTCGATTCTCCTAATAGTTGACGGGGCTATCTTAGCCCGTTGCTCGATGTCGCTCATGTTAGGCCTATTTGACTGGATAGATAATCATGCGTTCGCATATTCTATATCGCGTACTCTACGAGTAGTGATTTTAAAATCGTGTCCCAAGACACCGAGGATATTGAAAAGTACATCGAAGCTGATTTTGCCGATCTTGGTTCTATTCTCAATCTGGGCAATGCGCGGTTGAGAAACGCCAACCATTTCGGCCAACTGGCCTTGCGTGAGTCCAAGTCGTTTTCTGCTCTTCACGATTTTCTGGATGAGTTGTTCTTTCTGGCGCAATTCGTTGATATTGACCCCAAGTTCTTCATCCCATCGGTCGATATCTACTTTTTCCCAGGGCATATTCAAACCTCCTTCAGTCTTCTGAGAATCAACCGTCTATCCTTATCGGGAATGGTCTCGGTCTTTTTCTGCATGGCATGGACCAGGTAAATGGCATCCCCGCGTTTAATAAAATAGAACATCCGATAGACACTGCGCCGCTCTTTGAAGCGCAGCTCGTGTAAGCCAAGCGCGATATTGAACAGCGGCCTGCTTCAGCGGCATACCGAGGGCTTCTCCTTGTCTCAGCCTATCGAGTGCCAGTAAGAAATCCTCCTGCAGGTTTCGGGATAAACCCTCGACAAATTTCCTAACCGGTGAATTACCCGAAGCCGTTGTATAGTAGCGAATTTCCATACTTAAATATAAGCTATAGATTATATTTAACCAACCGGATTCAAAGGAAATTTGTGGCCGACTCGTTCCCCCAAAGCTGACCGATATATAACAATATAGTGGCCACTTTTTAAGCGGCGATTCGGCCGAATTCCCTCAGGGA
>CAXGRO010000584.1:0-3997 GCA_964012055.1 uncultured bacterium | reverse complement strand
GAGTTGTAGGTGTCCTTGTGCTTGCTCCAGAATATCGTCTAGATTGTTTTCTTCAGAGAGTAGGGCTTCGTTGAGATTGGCAGGGGAAAGTTTGGAAAGCGGCGTATTGCTCATAATCAAATTGCATAACTAATAAAATAGGGGATACAAGGCTCTAACAGAGTCAATATACAAAAAGTACAAGTATATAAAAAGCGGGTAAGCCCCTTGTCGGGAAAAGAGTTCGACAAGGATTAAAATGGGGCGTACTGTTATAGAAGATGGAATAGGGAAGTAGGGCTATTTCAACTCTCTTCTTCGACCTCATCTTCAATGGGGTCATCGAGAGGGAAATCTGGCTGAGGTACGTCCAGCCCCTTCTCCTTCGTGCGTTCCAATAGCCCTTTGATATCACTTCGCAGACGTTTGATACTCTGGACGAGGCTTTTTTGTTGATTCTTTAATTCGGCTTCTTGGGCGTCAAGGCGCTCGTTCTCGTTTTGAGCGTCACGCAAGGCAATGTTTTTAATTGAGATAGCTTGTTTCATGTGCAGGATCTTGCTAGAGCATAGGTATTGAATGAGCAATGCTCCGCATATGGATCCTACAGTGATAATCCACCAGTGCATGTTTTCCTCCTGCTGTCGGCGCAATTATGTCGTTGAAGGTGCATCGCCGCTGGTTGTACCTTTGGCATCGACATAAGACCTGAGCGAGTGGATTTTGGCAAGCAAATTGCGGTTTGATTCTTCTATATTGGTCTCTATTTGTTCAATGACTTTAATGACAGCTTCTTTGCTTACAAAACCCAAACTATCGAGCCAGGCGCGTCCTTCTGGGGTGTGCACTAGCCACTGCTCGATGGCTTGCCTCAATGTGTCCGGATCGCTAAGATAATAAAACTTGCCTAAAATATTGTCTACGCCGTCTACGTATTTGAGATTCTCGGCAAGGGCTTCGGCCAAGGTCTGGGCCACTATATCTTACTCCGTTAATTAGACTGCTTATACCCCGGGGATAATGTGCAGAAAAGTGTAGCAATATTTAAAAATTATGTCAAGTAAGTAACTCTATGTTTCCACTGCTATATTCCTTCTCCCAATCCCCGCCCCACATTATTCCAAAGGCGCTTTGCCGCATCTTAACCCCGGCTGATAAATTGTTAATTATATTAGTATTAATGATCGTCCTATGGCTTTTTATAAAGCGCTTCGCCGAGGTGGATTCCCGCGGCGGCACCACAGTGGTGGAGATCGCCGGGCAACGAGCGGGTGCGTATTCTTTGGAGAAAGCACAAATTTTGCGGTTTAGCGGGCCGTTGGGAGTGAGTGAAGTGGAAATCGATGAAGGGAAAGTGTGGGTTAGCAAAGCACCTTGTAGAAATAAGATTTGTATAAATCAGGGTAGGATATACCAGGCAAACAGTGCTATTGTGTGTTTGCCAAACCAACTCGTGGTGCGCGTCGTTGGCGGTAGGCGCCCTTTTGATGGTATAAGCCAATGAAAGCCTACTCCGCTAAAAATATGACTCGACTTGGCCTGTTGGGCAGTGTTGCATTGGTATTGTTTGTTCTCGAATCTCTGGCGCCCAGGCCATTACCCTGGATGAAACTCGGATTAGGGAATATTGGCGTACTACTAGCCCTGCTTATCTATGGTTTTGCCGCCGCGCTGGGCATCAGTCTGCTCAAATTAATAGTGGGAGGGCTGGTTAGCGGTGGATTGGGCGGGCCGGCTTTTGTGGTAGCCGGTGGAGCCGGCCTGGCTAGTGTGGTGGTGATGGCCGCAGCACATCGGATTAGAGCGGGTCTATTTAGTTCGGTTGGGTTGAGTGTGATGGGGGCACTGACCCACCAAATAATGCAATTGGTGCTGGCCTATCTATTTTTTGTCGACCACATTGGTCTGTTTGCTTTCTTGCCTTTGGCACTGATTAACGGTCTGGCCAGTGGGGTTCTCATAGGCCTCTTGGTTTATTGGATCTTGGAAAAGATGCGCACCAATGGCTGGTTGGCGATGCATGCGTGAATGTTGTTAATAATTAAAGATTTGGCATTTTAGTGGTGGCAGGCGACTATCTTTTGATTATATTACCCCCAATTGGGCACAATTTGGCCAGTTTGCAATTGCGGGGTTGTGGTTAATTGCCGATTATTTTACAGATCGCGGTTAGCGCATGCACCATTACAGTACTTCAATTAGGTGAAGTTTATGTCTAGAGTTAAGATGTTATTGGGCACGCTATTGGGCAGTTTATTGTCATTTAGTCCGGCCTTCGCGGAAGTCGATTTTGCCGCATTGGCGGCCACTGCACCGGTAGAGCGCGTACAGCAGACGCTGGGATACTTCTCCAGTTTTGATTCCCGCGTGGCTGGTTATTCCGGCGCAGCGGAAGCGGCGCGCTATATTCAGAAGACTTTCAGGGATATCGGGCTCAACGATATCACGGTTCACGAGTACGATATTTCCATACCGGTGGAGAAAAGCGGTCGCCTGCAGATTTTAAACAGTAATATAGATATATCCTTGCACGGGCTATGGCCCAATCTGGTAAAGACTTCGACTTTGCCCGAAGGAGGAATCCGTGGCAAACTCATCGATGCCGGTAGTGGCGAGTACAGCGATCTCGATGGGCAAGAGATCAATAAGGCAATAGTCCTGATGGACTACAATTCTGGAGACGCCTGGCTCAACAGTGCTTATCTGGGGGCGGCGGGCGTGGTTTTTATCGAACCCGATTCGACCATGTACCTGGAGGGGGAAAAGAAATTCCTCACCATGCCGCTAGACCTCCCCAGATTCTGGGTGTCTAAAGAAGACGGCGCCAATTTGCGGCAGGCTATTGCCTCGGGCGGACCGCTGGATGCCCATCTAGAGTACAGCATGGATTGGGAGCGTCACCCGGCCTGGAATATCCTCGGCGTCATCCCCGGGTACGATCCCCTACTCAATGAAGACATTATTGTTTTAGAGGCTTATTACGACGCCATGTCGGTGGTGCCGGCGCTGGCGCCGGGGGCAGAGCAAGCCGCTAGCATCACGGCTCTGCTAGAACTGGCCCGCTATTTTCGCCAACACCCCCCGGCGCGCACGGTGGTGCTCTTGGCCACTTCGGCCCACCATTTAGGGTTGCGCGGCGTCGACGATTTTGTGCAGCGTTATCTGCGCAAAGAAGATCCTTTTGTAGAACACATGCTGGTGCGCCGCGTAGTGGACGCCGCTCTGGCGCAGCAATTGATTGCCCAGGACGGGGTGACCTATCGCCTGGGGCGCCGCGAGTTTACCGGCAAGGAGGCCCTGGTGCGCGGCGTCGTCGAGCAAGACAGCGACCTGGTGCGCGCCGTGTATGGCGCCGCTATGAAAGAAGGCCTATTGCCGCAGCAAGGGGGGCAGTTCGTGCTGGCCGACGAGCGTTTTGCCAACGGCGAGGAATTGTTGAGCGAGGCCCTCGACGACGACGAAGTGCGGCAAGCCCTCTACCGGACTTGGGTCGATCCCAAAGTCGATTCGCTGGGCGTCAAGTTGTTCGTAAGTCTAGATTTGTCGACGCAGACCGATGAATTGGGCGTGTGGAACAGCAATACCAGCTTTTATTACAAGCGCTACTTTGCGCCCTTTGGCAAAAATTTCATGCGCTATGCTGGCATTATCAGCCGCGAATTGGGCTACGATCAGCGCGACGTTTTGGTAAACGGCATCAGCCCGGAAGGTGGCATGAGTTGGGAGACTTTTGTGCCCGGCGAAATCGCCGTCAATAGCGAATTGGTGCTGCCCGCCGGCACCCCGGCCCTGGCCTTTGTAACGGTCAACGACGCGCGTTTTTTGGTGGACTCGCCGTTGGACCGACCCAGCGAGGTCAACTACGAGAACCTGGCGCGCCAGGTCCGCGCCCTGGCCGGCATGTTCCACATGGCTTTTGAAGACCCGGAACTCTTCCCGGATTTTAAAATGCGCCTCAAGGACACGCTGCGTTCGCTGCGCGACCAGACCATGGTTTTTCCGCGCCGCAGCATAGTGC
>CAXGRO010000583.1:0-4001 GCA_964012055.1 uncultured bacterium | reverse complement strand
CACTATAAGATTATTGCGATCGGTGATGTCGAGGACGCCGGGCTGAACAAAGATCTGGGCATTCACCAGGATCGCTTCTACAGCACGGTGGCGATTAATGAAACGGAGTTTAAGGGGACGGTTTTCACTGCCGCTACCATAGAGTGGGCGCACGGGCTGTACCGCGACGTCAGTCCGGTGGCGCAGATTACGCGCAATGTTTTGAATCGCCTGGGGAAATAGTAGATATTATTACACGTCGATTACTAAAGACTTTACTTGAGTTGCGCTAGCAGGCATTTTATTCCAGCCTGATTATTTTGCACGAGATAAGGAGTTGGAGATGACCCAAAGCAATTGGCGGGAGCACCCCTGGAAGGGCGTGTTCCCGGCGACATTGTGTCCGTTTCACCAAGACGAATCCATTGACGAAGAAGGGTTGCGCGACTACATCGCCGAACTCGCCGCGGTGGACGGCGTCAAGGGTTTGACCTGCAACGGCCACACCGGCGAAATCATGTCGCTGCGGCCGGCCGAGCGCAACCGCGTGACGCAGATTGTCGCCGACACGGTGGCGGCGTCGGAGCGGCCGGTGAAGACCATTTCGGGGGTATCGGCCGAGGGCAGCGCCGAGGGCATTGAGGACGCGCTGGCGGCCAAAGAAGCCGGGGCCGACGCCATTTTGCTGATGCCGCCGCACCACTGGCTGCGTTTTGGGCGATCGAGCCGCACGGCGGTGGGTTTTTTTGAGGATGTGGCCGAAGCGGGGGTGCCGATTGTGGTGCACCAGTACCCGGCGTGGACCAAAGCGGGCTACAGCCTCGACGAGATGAAGGAGATGATTCAGATTTCCGAAGTGGTGTGCATCAAGATGGGGACGCGCGATATGAGCCGCTGGCTTTACGACTATGAGGAACTCAAGAAAGTCGATCCGGACGTGCCCATTATTACCTGTCACGACGAGTTTTTGCTGCCGACGTTGCTGGAGGCGGCCGATGGGGCGCTGGTGGGGTTTGCCGGGTTTGTGCCGGAGTTGATTATCGAGATGGTGCACTGTGCGTTGAGCGGGGATTTGGCGGGGGCGCGCAAGGCGCAGAAGACGGTGGAGCCGCTCAACCGCATTGTCTATTCGTTTGGCGAACCGAGTTCGAGTGCGCACCAGCGCATGAAGTGTGCGCGGTGGTTGTTGGGGAAGTTTCCTTCGGCTAAGATGCGGCGGCCGTTGCGGGATTTGTCGGAGGAGGAGGTGGGGGGGATTCGGGAGAAGTTGGAGGCGATTGAAGGGTATAGGTGTGTGCGTTAAAAAGACTTCGTTTTGCTAATATGAGGACACTCCCCTGCCGGACCTCCGTGAACGTACGATTATTGCGATAGGATGAGGAGATTATGGTGGAACTTACTGTACCGGATGAGCCAGTTAAGATTGCGTTGATAGGATGTGGGAATCGGGCGCGGACGATTTATCGGCCGTTGTTTGAGTGGGTTAAGCCTTGGGTGGCGGTGGTGGCGGTGTGTGATCCGGTGAGGGAGCACAGTGAGGAGATGGCGGGGGAGTTGGGGGTGAGGGGGTACTGCGATATTCGCGAGTTGGTGCGGGAGCGGCCGATGGAGGCGGGGTTGATTGTGGCGCCGGTGCCGTTGCACCATTCGATATCGGTGTATTTGTCGAGCAATGGGGTGCACAATCACAGTGAGACGTCTTGGTGTAGTATGGTGGTGCAGGGGCGGGAGATGATTGAGGTGGCGCGGCTGAATGGGGTGGTGGTGCGGGTGGGGGAGAATTTCTTTCGGTTTTCGGTGGATCGCTTTGCTCAGGTGGTGAAGGAGAGAGGGGCGATTGGGCGGATGGGGCGGGTGTTCAGTTATGCGGATCATACAGGGTATCACAATAACTCGCGCTGGATCAGGTTGGTGCAGGGGAGGCCGCTGTGGGTGCAGGCGGTGGAGCACAGTATGGAGACGCCGTCGTTTCGCTCTATGCCGCACCGCTTTCACCAGGGGGAGTTGTTCAGGGCGCGGTATTTTGGGTTTGCGGACGATTTTTTGGTGGTGGATCAGGCGGCCAATGTCAAAGGGTGGTTGGGACGCATGCCGCGGCCGGGGTATACCGAGTGGCAGGGGACGCGCGGGACCCTGATGCACCGGTCGGTGCAGGATACGGGCAAGGGGACCGGGTTTAGCAGCAGAGAGACGCAATTGCGGCGCTGCTCGGATGCGGGGGTGGACGAAGAGCGCCAGGTGGAGACGATTCGCGCGGTGGCGGATGAGGTGGTGCCGGTGGTGGAGGAAGTGAAGGACGGGGTGTGGGTGCGGACTTATGCCGAGACGCAGGACGGGGTGGTCGAATACGTCAATCCGCTGCAAATGGGGCAGCACGGGGACAAGAATCGGCCCGATTATGGCATTGCGGTGATGGATCACCTAGTGGACTTTGCGCTGGCGGTGCGCGGCTTGAAGGAGAGCGAGTTTGACGAGGAGGACGCGCTGATGTCGCTGATGATGGATCTAGGGGCGCGGGAGTCGGCGCACAATAAGGGGCAGCGCGTCGAACTGCCGCTGGAGGGCGAGTTGGAGTGGGATGCGATTGAGCGGCAGCGCCAGAAGGACGAGTACGGGGTGGACCCGCTCGACGTGGAAGGCATGCTGGCGCTGAGTCATCGGAGGCCGTGATGGGTAGGGGCAGTGTGTATGCGGCGGAGGGCAGGACTTTTCGCGATGCCAAGACCGGGGCGGCCATGCGCCAGGTAACGGACCACGCTTCCATTCACCACCATCCGTTTTATTTTGTGCCGGCTTTTGATGACGCCATGCACCACCTGGTTTTTGCTTCCTATCGCACTGGGCGGCCCGAGTTATTTATGGAAGTGCGCGAATCGGGCCAACTGGTGCAGTTGACCGAACACGACGGGCTGGCCGATTGGTCGATGACGCCGTCGCACGACGGGCGCTACGTCTACTTTACCGATCGCAACGGCGCCTGGCGGGTAGAGACGGAGAGCTGCCGCGAGGAACAGCTGGCGTCGTTTGAAACCGATAATATTCGCGAAGAGGGCATGGTGGCGGCGGCCATGGGCACCACGGCGCTGAGCTTTGACGACCAGTGGTGGGCCGTGCCGGTGAATTTGGGCGAGGTGTCGCGCTTTGTGGTGATCAATACAGACAGCGGCGCCAGCGAGGTGATTTTGGAGCGCGACAAGATCGGCCACCCTGCTTTTCATCCGGACGACTCGAATTTGCTGCGCTACGCCGGTCCGTACCAGGACCGCATGTGGGTGATTGAGCGGGACGGATCGAACAACCGGCTGGTGTACGAGCGCAATGTGGCGGAGAAGGAATGGATTGTTCACGAAACCTGGGTGCCGGGTTGCCGCGAGTTGGTGACCGCCAAGTGGCCCCACGGGGTGATTGGCATCGACATCGACAGCGGCGCCGTGCGGCAGGTCACCCGGCAGCGGGCCTGGCATCCGATGATCGACCCCGGCGGAACTTTTATGGTTACCGACACTACGTTTCCCGACGAGGGTTTGCTGCGCTTTGACGCGCTCGACGGGGTGGGCGAGGCGCGGGTCTTGTGTTTGACCGAGTCGAGCAATGTGGGGGCGCACTGGGATACGGACCACTGCCCCTACGACGGCGGGCCGGTGGAGGTGTACGCGCCGCAGCACACTCATCCCCATCCTTCCTTTGCTCCAGACGGCAGCTGCGTGGTGTTTACTTCCGACCGCAGCGGCCACGCTCAAATCTACGAGTGCTGGTTAAATACGTAGCATTAAAGCGGAATAATAAGCTCATCGCTTGTTTAAGGTGTTGTTCTATTAGATAAAATAAGAATAACAAGATTTTCATTTTTTTTCATTATCCCATTTTAGACCACTCCTTGGGCCATGTTATGAACGACCAAAATAAAACCAGAGATCAACTCCTTGAAGAATTGACGGCCTTGCGCCAACGCACGCTGCATTTCGAAGAGCAATACAGTGGACATTTTTTGACAAAAAAGTGCCGTTTCCTCAGGTTGGTAT
>CAXGRO010000582.1:0-4012 GCA_964012055.1 uncultured bacterium | reverse complement strand
CCCCGAACGCCCCGAAGCCTACAACGACCTCGGCCTCGCCCTGGCCCAGGCCGGCCGCCTGGAAGAAGCGCGCACGCAACTGCAGGAAGCGCTGGCGCGCCAGAGCGACTACGCCGAGGCCCACACCAACCTGGGCAACGTCTTGCAGCGTCTCGAGCAAGCGCCAGCGGCCGTCGACCACTACCGCCGCGCCCTGCAGATCAACCCGGATATGGCCGAGGCACACTACGGCCTGGGCATGGCGCTACAAGCTCAACAGCACAGCGAAGAAGCCATCCAGGCGCTGCAGCGCGCCCTCGAATTGCGGCCCGACTACATCAAGGCCCACACCAATCTGGCCGTCATTCTCGACGGCCAGAAGCGCCTGGAAGAAGCCATCGTCCACTTTCAGAAGGCCCTGGAACTGGCGCCCGACGCCAGCGCCTACAACAACCTCATCATCGCCCTCATCCGCGCCGGCCAGGTCGACCGGGCGCGTGACCAACTCGAGCGCGCCACCGAGCAGCGCCTGAGCCTGCCGCTGGCGCGCAAGGCCCTGGTGCAGGTGCTCATCGCGCTGGCCTACACCCACGCCGAAAAAGACGAGATACAACAGGCCGTCGAACGCCAGCGCCAGGCCATCGACCTGACTCCGGAAAAATTGCGCCCCCCCCTGATCGAAAAATTAAAAACCTACCAGGCCAAACAGTAAAACAGGAGAGAAAACTATGTTAATCGGTTATGTGAGCGACGAGCACTACGTGGCGCTGCCCGAAGTGCTTTTTGAATTTATCCGCAGCGAGCAATCATGGGAGACGCGCTCGCGCGCCTCCGGCGCCGTGCACCTCGACCTGGAGCCGGGCGAATACACCGCCGTCTTGTGCAAACTCGGCTACGGCGCCAAGCGCGTGCAACTGACCCTGCCGCTGGATGAGCCCTACCAGTTCCGCCTGCTCGCCGACAACCTGCTGGGATACATGTGGCCCAAGTGGGTGCGCGGCGGCGAGCAATCCGAGTTCCGCGTCCACTCCGACCAGGCCTACAAGCTGGAGTTGTGGCGCTACGGCTGGGAGAAGGAATTCATCCGCCCCATCGGCTGGTACGACGAGCACGGGCCGCGCGCCATCGTGCAAATAAGCCCCGACGGCGACTACACCCAAAGCGGCATCTGCTGGAACTCGCAGGGGTACACCAGCCCCACCCACAAGCAATACCTCACCGCGCCCGAGCGCTCGGGGCTCTACTACCTGCACGCCAAAGGCGAGTTGGGCCGCTTCTTCTCCTTCCCCTGGATCGTCGCCCCGGCGACGCCGCAAAACGACATTGCGGTACTGGCCGCCAACATCAACTGGAACACCTACAACAATTTTGGTGGGCGCTCCAACTACATCCACGCCGACGGCTTTCCGCCCACCCCCACGGTCAACGCCCGTCTGGAGCTCAAGCGCTACACCGATAAGCGCCACCTGCTCTTCAGCGAGCCCGAGTACCCGCCGCTCTCCTTCGACCGGCCCGAGCTCCTCAACTTTATCGCCGAGCACGAGAAAATCACCGACCCCATCGAAGGCCGCTCCAACTGCCACGTGGCGCCGGCCGAGTGGCGCCTCTTCGGCTGGCTCGAGCGCCAAGGCTACGCCTACGACCTCTACGCCGAAACCCAATTCCACAGCGGCGTCTTAAACCTCGACGACTACAAAGCGCTCATCATCAGCACCCACCCCGAATACTGGTCCGCCGACATGTACTTCAAACTCAAATCCTGGGTTTTTGAGCGCGGCGGCAAATTGATGTACCTGGGCGGCAACGGCCTCAACTGCGACGTCGAGTTTATCGACGACTACACCACCATCATCCACAACGGCGATAAGGGCGGCGGCTTCAGCCACATGCAGAAAATCGGCCTCGAAAGCCGCTTTGACCTGCGCCACGAATCCGAAGCCAAGCTGCTAGGCGTGACCTGCTCCGAAACCGGCATCATGACCGGCGCCCCCTATCGCGTGGTGGACGACTCGCACTGGATCTATGACGGCACGCAGTTAAAAAACGGCGACATCTTTGGCGAAAAGTGCCTGCACATGCGCTGCCCGGGCGGCGCTTCGGGGCACGAGACCGACAAGATGACGGTCAGCTCGCCGGCCAACACGCAATTGCTGGCCAAGGGCCTCAATCCCGACGAGGGCGGCGCCGAAATTGTCTACCACCACACCGAAAGCGGCGGCGAAGTTTTCTCAGTCGGTTCTATCTCCTACCCCAGCTCGCTGCCGGTGGACGACAATATATCGCACATCACCGCCAATGTAATCAACCGCTTTTTGCAAGATTAATACTTGCCGCTGTTGGCGAGTACTCGCCAACAGCGGCGATCTAGCATCGCGTCCCTTTAGAGACCATCAGGAGATACCAACCATGAACATCGGCATCGTCGACCTGGACACCTCGCACCCGCAGAACTGGATTCCGCTCGAGCGCCAGCTGGGCCACACCGTGGCGGGCGTTTGGGACGGCGGCACCGTGCACCCGCCCGACTACGCGCAGCAATTCGCCCGCGACCACGACATCCCGCAAGTCTACGACAACCTCCAAGACATGGTCGGCGACGTCGACTGCGCCGTGCTGCACGGCTGCGACTGGGACAGCCGCATCGCCAAAGCGCGGCCCTTTATAGAAGCGGGCAAGGCCGTGCTCATCGACAAACCGCTGGCCGGCAATTTGCGCGATCTGCGCCAGCTGCAACGCTGGGTCGAGCAGGGCGCGCGCATCACCGGGGGCTCGTCGCTGCTGTTCTGCAACGAAACGCGCGACTGGCTGGCCCAACCCCTGGAAGAGCGCGGCGCGCCCCACACCGTGTTCTGCGGCTGTGGCGTCGACGAGTACAACTACGGCATTCACGCCTACTCCATGCTGGCCGGCATCGTCACCGGCGAGGCGGCCAGCGTGCGCCACCTGGGCGGCGCCGGCGGCCAACGCCATGTGCAGATCGACTGGCCCGACGGCCGCAGCGCCGTGGTCGCCGTCGGCACAGTAGCTGCCTGGCTGCCCTTCTACGCCACCATTGTCACCGAGCGCAGCGTCGCCCAGTACCAGGCCGACAGCGGCGCGCTCTACCTCGCCCTGCTGGAGCAATGTCTACCCTATCTTGCCAGGGAAACCGAGCACCCACCGCTGAGCATGCGGGAATTGATCCAGCCAGAGCTGTGGGCCCTGGCGGCGCGGCGCTCGTGGCTGGAGGGCAATCGCCGGGTGCAATTGGCCGAGCTGTCCGAAGACGACGAAGGTTACGACGGCCTGGCCTTCAGCCGCATGTACCGCAAGCAACGCTATGGTTAGAGGACGATCGCACATCTCCCTATTATTCTCTCTCCTCATCGCGCTCTTTCTGGAAAGTGCAGTATTCATGCCTTCGCAAGCACAAGCCGAAAACACCGCGCCCCTCACCCACCCACTTTTGCCCGGCGTGCGCAGCCCCGAGCTGTGGAACACCGACTGGCCGCGCACCCTGCACGACAAACAACTTACCGGTTTTTCGCCGCTCACTTGCGGCATGAAAACGGCGCCTCAAGTGTGGGCCACCCTCAACGTGGGCGGCGAGGCGCATTGGCACACCTCCGTCAGCGGCGTCGACGGCGAGTCCCTTCTATTGGTCGACGACGGCCGCCTGCGTCTGGTCGACGCCAACGGCGAGGTGCGCTGGACCGCAGCCTCGGCAGGGTCGCTGATTTTTTATGGCGATTTGCGCGGCAACGGCCGCGACTACCTGCTGCTGGGCGGCGGCCCCCGACTCGCGCTGCTCAACGCCACCACTGGCGAGGTCGATTGGCGTTTTCAGTTTGAGCCGGCGCACGTACAGGTGCGCACCGCCGTGGCCGACCTGCTGCCCGAGCGCGCCGGCCTGGAAGCGGCGGTCTTTCTAGCTTACGGCGAAGAAGGCTGCCTGATCCACTTTCCGCCAGAGGGCGAACCGGAATTTGTCTGGCGCCGTCCAGTAGTGGAGCCGGACGAATGGCCCGAGCGCGCCGACCACGGCTGCTCCATC
>CAXGRO010000581.1:0-4018 GCA_964012055.1 uncultured bacterium | reverse complement strand
CCTTATCGGCCGGTAATGACCTGAAAGAGGAGCTCGTATCTTGTCCAATATCGGGCTGGACTTATTACCGCTTGTCTGCGGACAGCCCCTTTGAAACCCGCTTTGGGACCACCCCCGCCCCCTACCTGACCTCCGTGGACGTAGTATATCTACGTTCGGAGTTAGTGGTACTAACTGCATTTTGAAAGACGCTTATTCTAGATAAACGATCGCTGAGCGAGAGGTCTTCCACTTACCGCGTTACAGGCCAACGCCCGTCATCCCCATAAACTAGCGAGTAGCTAGAACAACTCGAGGAACATCATTTAGATCTGGATGGATCTCCGTTTGCGAGAAACCAGCATCCGTGAGGAGAGAGACCACAGCAGAGCTTTGCGCGTCGCCGGCTTCTAGGCAGAGGAAGCCGGTGGGTGTTAAGAAAGCGTGGGATTCGCTGGCGATGCGGCGGTAAAAGTCTAGGCCGTCGGCACCGCCGTCAAGAGCTTGGTGGGGTTCGTGGTCGCGGACTTCGGGAGAGAGGGTGGCGATGTCGTTGTGGCAGACGTAGGGGGGGTTGCTGATGATGGCGTCGAAAGGAGCAGAGGGGAGGGGGGCGAAGAGATCGCCGCAGAGAAGGGTGAGGCGTTCGGCCAGGCTGTTGCGCTCGGCATTTTGCTGGGTTACTTCGAGGGCCTGGGGGGAAATGTCGGTGGCGGTTATTTGGGCGGTGGGGTGTTCCCGGGCGATGGACAGGGCGATGGCGCCCGAGCCGCAGCCCAGATCCAGGACGCGCGGCGAGGGCAGATCGGCGAGGCGGTCGAGGGCGGCCTGGACTACGATTTCGGTTTCGGGGCGGGGGATGAGCACGGCTTGGGAGACGTTGAGGGTCAGTTCGCGAAAGCCAGACTCGCCGGTGATGTACTGGACGGGTTTGCCGTCTAGGCGCTGTTTGACATGCGCGCGGTAGGCGTCCACTTCGTTGATGGTCAGAGCGAGCTCAAACTCCAGATAGAGATCCAGCCGCCGCATGTCGAGAACGTCGGCCAGCAGTATCTCCGCCTGCAAACGCGCGTTCTCAATTCCCTTATTGGCGAAGAAGGTGCTCGTCTGCAACAGAATATCGAGCAGTTTCCAGCGGCGCTCATTCATAACCGTATTCTCAACTCCGCGAGCCACTCGCTCACCGCCATATGTCCAAGCTCACCAACCTGATGCTATACCATCCGTCCGAATGGAATTATCCCGCCGCCGGCGCTTGCGCCGCCAGGGCCTCTTCTTGTGCCGCCAGAGCCAATTGCTGTACAAACTCATCGATGTCGCCGTCGAGCACTTCGTCGAGGCGGTAGACTGTCAGGCCAATGCGGTGGTCGGTGACGCGGCCCTGGGGAAAGTTGTAGGTGCGGATTTTGGCGCTGCGGTCGCCCGAGCCGATCTGCTGGCGGCGCTCCTGCGAGATCTTGGCGTTTTGTTCGGCCATGTGGGCGTCGAGGACGCGGGCGCGCAAAACCTTGAGGGCTTTGTTCTTGTTCTTGAGCTGCGATTTTTCGTCCTGGCACGAGACCACCGTATTGGTCGGCAGGTGAGTGATGCGCACCGCCGAATCGGTGGTGTTGACGCTTTGGCCGCCCGGGCCGCTGGAGCGGTATACTTCAATTTTGAGATCTTCCGGGGCGATATCTATGTCTACCTCTTCGGCCTCGGGCAGAACGGCTACCGAGGCGGCCGAGGTGTGGATGCGGCCCGAAGTTTCGGTTTTGGGGACGCGCTGCACGCGGTGGACGCCGCTCTCGAATTTGAGTTTGCCATAGGCGTCGGCGCCTTCGATCATAAAGACGACCTCTTTAAAACCGCCGGCGGGGTTGAGGCTGGAAGAGAGCGGTTCTGATTTCAGTTTGTTGCGCTCGGCAAAGCGGGAGAAGAGGCGGTAGAGATCGCTGGCAAATAGGCCGGCTTCGTCGCCGCCGGTACCGGCGCGGATTTCGACCAGGGCGTTGCGCCCGTCGTTGGGGTCTTTGGGAATGAGCAGGAGCTTGAGTTCTTGCTCCAGGTGTTCGCTGCTGGCGCGCAACTCGTCTAGTTCAGCGGTGGCTAGCTCTACTAGTTCGGCGTCGCTGCCGTCGGCTAAAATGTCTTCGGCTTCGCGCAGGCGTTCGCTCACATCGCGGTATTGCTGTCCCACGTCGATGGTCTGGCGCAAATCGCCCAGCTCCTTGGCCAGTTTCTGGTATAGAGAAGGGTTCTGGCTGGTGGCCGGGTCGGCCAATTGCTGGTTTAGCTCTTCGTAGCGTTCCTCGTATTCGAGTAATTTATCGAGCACGTCGGTCTACCTTGTTTTAGGGCGCCAGGGCGTATTCGACCTGGGTGGGTTCGTTGAGGGCGCAGTGCAGGGCGACCAGGGCCACTTCGAGCTGGTCGTCACTGGGTTCGCGCGTGGTGATGCGCTGCAGCCAGAGGCCGGGCGCAATTAGAATGCGGGTGAGCGGGTGGTTGCGTTTCTTGCCGGACAGTTTGAGTAGTTCGAAGCTGATGCCCGAGATCAGCGGCAGAAAACACAAGTGCGTGGCAAAGCGCTCAAACAGGCTTTGCTGGTGGCCAAAAACGTGCACGAAGGTGGTGTCGGCGACGGCAAAGACGACAATGGCCAGCAGTACGACGATGAGCAAAAAACTGGTGCCGCAGCGCGGGTGGAGGCGCGGAAAGGTGCGGGCGCTGTCGACGCTTAAGGGGGCGTTGGCCTCGAGGGTAAAGATGCTTTTGTGTTCGGCGCCGTGGTATTGGAAAACGCGGCGGATCTCTTCCCAGTGGCTGATGCCCCACAGATAGAGCAAGAACAGCGCCATGCGTACCAGGCCGGCGACCAGGTTAAATTGCAGGGCGTCGCGCTGGGCGCCGGTGAACTGGGCGAGGAAGAGCGGCAAAAAGAAAAATACGCCGATGCCTATGCCCAGGGAAACAGCCATGGTGAGCCCCAGGGCTGCTTTGTCGCGCCACTCACTGCGCGGGGCGGATTTGTTTTCTTCTTCTTTGTTTTTTTGGTCTTCTTCTTGCATGGCCACGTCGGCGGAAAAGTTGAGGGCGCGCAGGCCGATGATCATCATTTCAAAAAATGAAATGCTGCCGCGCAAAACCGGGATGTTGAGCCAGCGCCAGCGTTGTGTGAGGGCCACGTGTTCCTCCTGGCGCACGACGATTTGTTTGTCGGCTTTGCGCACGGCTGTGACGATTTTGCCGGGCACGCGCATCATTACGCCCTCGATGACGGCCTGGCCTCCGACGGGTAAATCTTCGGTGAGTTGTTGTCTATCCATAGTCTTAAGTACAAGAAAAAGGCGATAGGTTTCCGCCGCCGCGGCACCTACCACCTTTTGAATGTCTGTAAAGCCAGCTAAGCCTGGGCGTTTTCTTCGGCCTCGGCGGCTCCTTCTTCCTGGGCCGTTTCTTCATCGGCCTCGATATTGTAGCGCCGGTTGAATTGCTCAATGCGGCCGCCGCGGTCGACCAATTGCTGGCGCTTGCCGGTGTAGAAGGGGTGGGATGCGGCGCTCACTTCCATGCGCAAGACCGGATAGGTACTGCCGTCCTCCCACTCCATGGTTTCCTCGGGAACCAGGGTGGAGCGGGTGAGGATTTTGTGGCCGCAACTCACGTCGAGAAATATGACTTGCTGATATTCGGGATGGATTTCTTCTTTCACGTCAGGGCTCCTGTTCAAAGTGCTGGAGGAGGAAAAGATAAAGGGCGTCTTTGGATAGCGCAAGGGGCGCTCGTCACTCGTTCATGACTTTGAGAAATTCCTCGTTGGACTTGGTGCTCTGCATGCGCTCGAGCAAAAATTCCATGCCTTCGGTGACGCCCATTTGATTGAGGATGCGGCGCAGGATCCAGGAGCGGTTGAGTTCGTATTCGGAGAGCAGTAGTTCTTCTTTGCGGGTGCTGGTAGCGGTGACGTCGATGGAGGGAAAGACGCGGCGGTTGCTCAGTTTGCGGTCGAGATTGACTTGCATATTGCCGGTGCCTTTAAATTCTTCAAAGATGACCT
>CAXGRO010000580.1:0-4026 GCA_964012055.1 uncultured bacterium | reverse complement strand
CTACATGTACAAGCTGCGCCTCAACCCCACCCAGCCGCAGGTCCGCCTCTTCGACACCTCCGACCTCGACGACCCCGAAATCGGCCACATCCTTAACACCAGCCACGGCTGGGAGGGCAACGAGATGCGCTACGAACTCATGCAGCGCGTGCGCCTGTGGCGTTTTGTCTCGGACCAACCCAACTACGACGTCGGCGAGCGCTTTTTGCGCCGCATCGAGTACCAGCCTCAGCTAGCCACGGCTTAATCCTGCAAACAAAAAGGACGTGGGTATTTGGCCCGCGTCCTTTTTATGTACCCCACGCAATTATCGCCCGATTCTGGCAATAACGCGCCGACTTGCAGAGAGCGATTATTGTCATTGACAGAGATCACCTTAAAAAGATACACTTAAGGAATATGGGTCGATCATGGGCTCCGGAAATTGGAGAATCACCTTCAATTCGGGATCGCGCCCGGCCGATCGATTGTGCGGCTTATCGCTAGGAGACCCCCTTCTTGCGCATTGACATCCAGCAGTTGAGCAAGCGCTACCGCGACGGCAAGTACGCCCTGCGCAACGTCGACCTGACCATCGGCAACGGCATGTTCGGGCTGCTGGGTCCCAACGGCGCCGGCAAGACCACCCTGATACGCATCCTCGTTACCCTGCTCAAGCCGACCTCCGGCCAGGTGCGCTTCGACGACCTGGACCTGCAACGCCACCGGGCCCAAATCCGCCGCATGATCGGCTACCTGTCCCAGGACTTCAGCCGCTTTCCCAAACTGGCGACCTGGGAATTTTTGGACTACGGCGCCGCCCTGGCCGGCTTGCGGCGCAAACGCCAGCGCCGCGAAAAAGTGGACCAGTTGCTCGAACAAGTGGGCCTCTTCGACGTGCGCGACCGACAGGCCAGCAAACTGTCGGGCGGCATGAAGCGGCGGCTGGGCATCGCCCAAACCCTCATCGGCGATCCGGCGGTGATGGTAGTGGACGAACCCACCGTCGGCCTCGACCCGCAGGAGCGGCTGCGCTTTCGCAATTTGCTGGCCAACCTGGCGCGCGGCGAAATCGCCATTATCCTGTCGACCCACATCGTCGGCGATATCTCATCCACCTGCACCGACCTGGCGCTGCTCAACCAGGGAGAAATCGTCTTCAACGGCGCCCCCACCGATCTGGTGGCCAAGGCCCAGGGCAAGGTGTGGAAAGTAGCGGCCACCTACGCCGACGTAGACGACCTCAAGGAGCGCTACCCGGTAGTGTCGATGGTGCCCTCCACAGAAGGCTACGAAGTGCGCCTGGTAGCCGAGGAACCGCCGGACGTCGGGGCCGAGCCGCTGGAACCCAACCTCGAAGACGCCTACATCCACTACATGCAGTCGATCGGCCAGGACATGAGCCTGGAAGTGGCGCTCGAAATCTAAGGCCGGCCGTGATCAACCCCAGCGCCATAGCAACCATCGCCCGCTGCGAGGCCCGCCTGTTGTGGCGCTCGTGGACCTTCCGCCTTTCCCTCGGCATTGCCGTATTCTTCTTATTTTTTTATAACCTGGGCATGAGTTCGCCGGCCGCCAATATGCCCCACCTCTTTGTAGCACTGCCCGGCGGGCTGCCGCTGGGCAATGTCAAACTGCTCAACCTCTACCTAGGCGTGGTGGCCGCTCTGCTGACGACCGAATTCGTCAAACGCGACCGCCGCGAAGACACCACCCAGACGCTCTTCGTCCACTCTTTCTCCAACCTAGACTACGTCACTGGCAAAGTGCTGGGCGTAATCTCAGTGTTTGCAGTGCTCGAAGTGGTCGTGCTGGGGGTGGCGGCGGTACTGCACCGCTTTTACGCCCCGGCGCCGTTCACCTGGCCGCCCTACGCCCTGGCCGTTTTAGCAGCGGCCTTGCCCACTTTGATCTTTACCACCGGTCTGGCGGTCATGTTGATGACATTGCTGCGCAGCCAGGCAGTAGTGTTTGTACTTTTGGTGGGGCTCGGCATCCTCTGCTTGACGGTGCTGGGTTACCGCTATTTTTATTTTTTTGACTTTTTCGCTTTTCACATCCCGCTCATGTGGTCGGACTTTGCGGGGGCCACCAACGTGCGGCAGCTCCTCCTGGTCCGCACCACCCACCTGCTCTTTGGCCTGGCTTGTATCGCGGTAACCCCACTGCTCAGCAGCCGCCTACCCCAGTCGCGGCTGGCCAACGCCACCACCGCCTTGGCCGCCGTCGCCTGCCTGGGGTGCGCCGCGTGGACGGGAACCATCTACATGCAGTCGCAGTGGAAGGCGCGCCAGTATCGCGAGCAATTGCGCCAGATCAGCAATGCGACAGCGCAACTGCCCGCCCCCACCGTCGCCGCCTGCCAGTTGCAGGTGGAACACGCCGAAAACCACCTGACGGTGAAAGCCGACCTGGAAGTAATCAATCGCAACCCGGAGCCGCTGGACACCCTGGTGTTCACTTTAAACCCAGGGCTGAAAGTAGAGGAAATAACCGCGGCCGATGCGCCCCTCGCCTTCCGCCGCGAGCAGCACGTACTGCACGTAGCGGCGCCAAGAACACTGGCACCGGGGGACACGTCCCAGTTGAGCATCGCCTACGGCGGCGCCATCGACCAGCGCTTCTGCTACCTCGACGTGGAACGCGAGCGCTACGAGGGACCCTACCGCTTTTTCCTCCACACCATCCCCAAGGCCTACGCCGCCGTCACCGCCAACTTCCTCCACCTCACCCCAGAGGCCGGCTGGTACCCGCGCGGCGGTTTGCCCCCGGGTACCACCTTCCCCCAACCCGGTCACCGCGACTACGCCCGCTACCACATCTCGGCGGCGGTGCCGCCGGGCTGGACCGCCTTCTCGCAGGGCACTGTCCGAGTCGATTCATTGGCGGGGGTATATCACTTTACTACCGACCACCCCCTGCCCCAGGTGTCGCTGACCATGGGCCGCTACCAGGTGCGGCAGCTGACCGTAGACGACGTCACCTACACCCTTGCCATCCACCCCGAGCACACCTACTTTGACGCCTACCTGGATTCGGTAGATCAGGCCCTGCCCGCGCTCATTACCGAGCTGAAAAACGAATACGAGGCGGCGCTGGGCATCGCCTACCCACACCCGCGGTTCTCACTGGTCGAGACGCCCATCCAGTTTTTCGCCTACGACCGCCTGTGGACGGTGGCCCAGGAATCGGTGCAGCCGGAAATGGTGTTCTTGCCCGAAATGGGCGCCCTGTGCGAGGGCTGCGACTTGCGGCGGCAAAAGCGCCAGGCCCGCCACAGCCAGGAATGGGCCAACCAGGCCGAATCGGCCGAGACCCTGCAAAGCGACTATATCCGCACCTTTGCAACCCTGGATCTATTGCAACTGCAAGCGCCGCGCTGGAGTCAGATCAACCGGCACGAAAACCTGGAGACCCGCTACGCCGTGCTGCCCTGCTTTCTCTCGTATGTCACCCACCTGTCGTCGAGCCGCTGGCCGGTGCTCAACTACGCCTTTGAATCCTACTTCAGAGAACGCGTGGCGCCGCCGCAAACGCGCCTGGCCCAGTGGAGGGGCCTCACCAGCACCGAAGAAGCCAACCTGGCCCTTAAAGAGGTGGGTTTGGCCGCGCTGCTGGAAGATGAAGAGCACCCGCGGCACATTCGCGAAACAGCGCTCAACGCCAAGGGGCGCCACCTCCTGCAACTCTTTGCCGCCGAACACGGGTTTGCAGCATTTGGCCAACGCCTGACGGCGACAGCAACGGAAAGTCGTTATAAAGGCCTGTCGGAAGAGGAACTGATACAATTGATAAGTGAATTCAGCAACACCGATCCCGAACCGCTAATCGAACACTGGTACCGGTCGCCGCAACTGCCCGGCTACGAGGTAGAACGCGTCGAGTCCTATCTGGTCATCGATGGGGAGCGCACCCGGACCCAGGTAGAAGTGGAACTGAGCAACCCGACGCAAATTGACGGGCTGGTGCAAATCGGTTTCCGCAACCGCGAAACCGAAACGGGCCCCTGGTGGACGCGCCGCGGCCAGCAACAAAGCGACTACGAGC
>CAXGRO010000579.1:0-4032 GCA_964012055.1 uncultured bacterium | reverse complement strand
CAACCCGGCGCCGGTGCGCAACCTCTTCAACCCGAACCGCCTGCCCGAATCGGCCAGCCGCGCCGGCCTCTTCAACGTCAAAGCCACCCACCTCTTTGACCCCACCGCCTTCTACGAAATCAACCTCAGCTTCTACCGCCAGAGCCGCAAAATATTCGACCCGCTCCTGGGCGACGACTTTATGCTCTACAACGACAGCCTGGCCGTGGCCCGCGCCGACTCCTCCTTCACCCCCTACATCGCCCAGGGCATCGGCCCGCGCGAGTTCGACTTCAACGGCTTCCCCTTCAACCGCCCCGGCACCTCCACCTCCTTTGCCAACGGCGTCGGCGGCGTCAATGCCTTCAGCCGTGAAGAAGACAGCTACGTTGGCCTGGGCGCCAGCCTCACCAAACAGACCGACGTCCACCAGTTTAAAATAGGCGCCGAAATCCAGCGCTGGACCTCGCGTCGCTACTTCGCCGTGCTCAACTCCATCCGCGCCGGCATCCGCAATACCTATCCCCAGCTCGACGCCGTCTACGCCCGCTACTACGCCGACGAAATAAAAGCCGGCCAAGTCCTCGACCAGCTCATCGCCACCGCCGCCGACACGCCTCAAGGAGAAGGCGACCTGGAAGACTTCCGCCGCTTCATGCGTAGCACCAGCCGCGGCGACTTCTTCGGCTTCGACGAATTCGGCCGCAAAAGCGACGGTTCCGGCCTGGAGGCGCCGCGCCACCCCGTCTTCGCCTCCGGCTACCTGCAGGACAAAATTGAATACGCCGACCTCATCGTCAACGCCGGGCTGCGCTGGGACTACTTCGACGTCGACAGCTGGCGTTTTGTCGACCCCACAGCGCCGGTGCGCGACGAGAAAAACTTCACCCTGCTGGTGCGCGACGACTCCCTGGGCACCCACACCGGCGTGCCCCACGCACCCATCATGCAAAAGACGCGCACCTTCCACGAATTCAGCCCGCGCTTAGGCTTTTCCTTTTTAGTCTCCGACCGCACCGTCTTCCACGTGCAATACGGCCGATTCTCGCAAATGCCAGCGCTCAGCAGCATGTTCCGCGGCGGCGCCCGCCTGGCCACCGAGCTGGGCGGCCAGAACTTCATCCCCTTCCCCACCGCCTTCGACGTCGAGCCCATCCGCACCACCCAGTACGAAATAGGCATCGGCCACCAGTTCACCGGCTACGCCTCGTTCGATTTGAGCGGCTTCTACCGCGACGTCAAAGGCCAACTGCAATTGCAGCGCCAGGAACTGTCGGCCGCGGCGGTAGACGCCGGCGCCTTCAATTTTTTGCAAAACGGCGACTTCGCCACCACCAAGGGCCTGGAACTGGTGGTCCACCTGCGCCACCTGCAGCGCCTGCGCGGCGAGCTGAGTTACACCCTGTCCGACGCCCGCGGCACCGGCTCATCGGTCAACTCCGCCGTCTCCGGCATCGAAAACAACACCAATCTGCCCACCATCCTCTCGCCCCTCGACTTCAACCAGACCCACCGCGGCAGCGCCTACCTCGACTACCGCTTTGGCAAGAACGACGGCGGCCGCTTTTTACAACAGGCCGGCGTCAACCTGCGGCTGCGCTTTAGCAGCGGCCACAACTACACCCTGGCCACCGGCTCCATCGGCCAGCGCGGCCCCGAACTGGGCGGCATTTTGGCCAGCGACGACCCGCGCCCGCGCCAACCCTTAGAGCCCATCAACAGCTCCACCACCCCCTGGACCTTCACCGCCGATTTGCGCCTGCACAAGGGTTTTGCCCTCTTCGGCGCCAAAGCCCAGATCTACACCTACGTCCAGAACCTGTTCGACCGCCGCAACGTCATCAACGTCTACGGCCGCACCGGCGACGACCGCGACGACGGCTTTTTGAGCGACCCGGAACTGAGCGGCCAGATTGTGGCGGCCAACGGCGGCGAGCAATACCGCCAGCTCTACCAGGCGATCAACCTGGACCACCGGCAGCACTACTGGTTTACCGAGGGGGGGGACATCTACAGCGAACCGCGGCAGATTCGCTTTGGGGTGCGGGTGGGGTTTTGAGTATAATGAATAGTCATCGACAAACTTACTTTGGGCCAACAATAAAGTGATCATCTCCTATTTATTCTTATTCCTACTCCTTCTACCAGGCGCCGATCTCCTCCACGCCGCCCCCCCCTACCCCGTCGCCAAACGCGCCCAGGAGCCCGCCTTCGGCGAGCGCTCGCTCATCAACATCAACAACATCTCCACCTGGATCCGCCGCGACGGCTGGTCGGCCCGCCACCCGCTGCGCGTCAACTTCTCCGGCACCACCTTCCCGCGCTCCACCAGCCAGGTCGTCTACCAGGACGGCCTCGTATGGGGCGGCCGCGTCAAAGACGGCGACCCCCAGGTGGTCCGCGTCGGCGGCCAGACCTTTGAAATAGGCACCGTGCCCGGCCGCATCCTCGCCCTCGGCGTCGCCGAAGACCGCGACGATCCCACGGTGCGCATCTACCGCGTGCGCCGCGACTACCAGACCGCCGATTTGCGCCTCGACGCCGCCGAACTCCTCGACATCGGCCTAAGCGAAGTCACGGAAGCCGACGTCGCCCAGCTGCGCGCCCAGTACGAGCGCGACTGGCACAACTGGCCCTGGCAAAAAGGCGCCCCCTTCCACGACCACAACGGCAACGGCGCCTACGAGTCTTCCGTCGACGCCCCCTCCTTCCGCCACGCCAACTGCGTCACCGCCCCCGATCAATGCGCCACCAACGCCGACCAGATCGCCTGGTTTGTCGTAAACGACCTCGACGCCGGCGCCACCGCCGCCCTCTACGGCGCCAAACCCATCGGCCTCGAAGTGCAGTACACCCTGTGGGCCTACGCCCGCACCGACGCCATGGGCGACATCGTCTTCAAAAAATACGACCTGCTCTACAAAGGCCACGCCGCCACCCCCGACACCGCCCACATCGACTCCATGTACATCGCCGTGTGGATAGACCCCGACATCGGCGACTTTGGCAACGACTTCGCCGGCAGCGACCTCGACCTGAGCCTGGGCTACGCCTACAACGCCACCGCCGACGACAACCGCTATCGCGCCTTCGACCTGCCGCCCCCGGCCGTCGGCTACGACCTGCTGCAAGGCCCCGTCGTCCCTAGCGAAACCAGCGAAGCCACCTTCAACTTCCAGCCCCGCCCCGGCTTTGCCAACCTGCCCATGACCTCCTTTGTGTTCTTCGCCGCCGGCAGCGCCATCGACGACCCGGCCCTGGGCGAATACACTGGCACCCAGGAGTGGTACAACCTGCTGCGCGGCTACCAGCCCCAGCCCAACATCGACACCCCCCAGCCCTACACCGACCCGCTCAGCGGCGCCGACACCTTCTTCACCCTCAGCGGCGACCCCCTGCGCGACCGCGGCTGGACCGACGGCATCCCCTTACCGGCCGGCGACCGCCGCATCGTCATGAACACCGGCCCCTTCAACATGGCCCTGGGCGACACCCAGCAAGTCGTCGTCGCTTTGGTCGCCGGCCTGGGCAGCGACCGCCTGCGCAGCGTCGCCCAGATGAAGTTCAACGACCGCTTTGCGCAGCAGACCTACGACGACCGCTTTGCCGTACCCGCCCCGCCCGCCGCCCCCCAAGTGCGCGCCGCCGCCGGCGACGGCGCCATCACGTTAGACTGGGGTTTTGACCTCAACGCTCTCACCGCCACCGAAGAAACCCCCAGCGGCCCCTTTATCTTTGAAGGCTACAATCTCTACCAATTCCCCGCCGCCGAAGCCGACCTCTCCCAGGCCCGCAAAATCGCCACCTACGACATCGAAAACGGCGTCACCACTATCCTGGGCCTGCAACTCGACGACACCTCATCCGAGGCCGTGCGCCTGCCCCTGCAAGTCGGCCGCAACACCGGGCTGCAATGGGTCGCCCACATCCAGCGCGACGCCTTTCGCGACCGGCCCCTGGCCAACGGCCAGCCCTACTACTTTGCCGTCACCGCCTACAGCCAAAACCCCGACCCCAACGCCCTGGTCACCACCCTGGAATCGCCGCCGCAAA
>CAXGRO010000578.1:0-4040 GCA_964012055.1 uncultured bacterium | reverse complement strand
TCCACAGTATTGAATTAGACAAAAGAGATATATTACTGGACTGGCGCAGTTAATGAGCCATATGTAATTGGTCCCAGGCAAACAACACTCTTAAAAAAGGCAATTCCACTATGAGCCAAACATGGACCCGCAGCGACGACCCCGTACTCGCCACCCTGCAAGACGTGGTCGCCATCGACAGCGTCAACCCCTCCCTGCCCGGCGGCGAACAAGGCGAGAGCGGCATGGTAAACTACCTCAGCCGCTTCTTCGACGACCTCGACCTCCCCTACCAAACCCCCGAAGTACTCCCCGGCCGCCACAACTTTATCGCCACCTTCGAGGGCCAAAACCCCGACCAGGTTTTGCTCTTTGAATGCCACATGGACACCGCCTCGGCCGCGGTTATGACCATACCGCCCTTTGAGCCCCACATCCGCGACGGCCTGCTCTACGGCCGCGGCTCCTGCGACACCAAAGCCGGCGGCGTGGCCATGATCCACGCTATCAAGCGCCTGCGCCAGGCCGGCGTCACCCCCCCCAGCACCCTCGTCTACGCCGGCGCCGTCGACGAGGAGCACTTCTTCAACGGCTCGCGCCACCTGGCCGCCAACCTCAAGGTAGACGCCGCCGTCATCGCCGAACCCACCGACCTCGAAGTCATCCGCTCACACAAGGGCGTGGTGCGCTTTAACCTGACCGTGCGCGGCCAGGCGGCGCACAGTTCCAAGCCATATTTGGGCGTCAACGCCATCGCCAAAATGGCGCGCCTCATCGTGCAATTGGAAGAACAGCTGGAGCAGCTCTACGCCGGCAAAAGCGACCCGCTCATCGGCCACCCCACCTTTAGCATCGGCACCATCGAAGGCGGCACCCAGGTCAACTTTGTGCCCGACGTCTGCCGCGTCGCCATCGACTGCCGCATCATTCCCGGCGACACGCCGCAGAGCACCCTGGCCGACTTCGCCGCCGTCATCGACCAGGCCAAAACCGCCGACCCCGAATTAATCGCCGAGCTCGAAGATCCCTACTTTATTTGCGCCGCCCTGGGCACCGAAGAAGACGCCGCCATCGTGCAGAGCGCCACCAGCGCCTGCCAAGAGGTACTGGGCGAAGCCAAAATTGACGGCGTGCCCTACGCCACCGACGGCAGCCCGTTTTCGGAAAACGGCGTGCCGGCCATTGTGCTGGGCCCGGGCAGCATCGACCAGGCGCACGGAGCGGTGGAGTGGGTGGAGTGCGCCCAGGTGGTGAAGGCGGTGGACATCTACCAGCGCATTATGGAGCGGGGACTGTCTTGAACTGTCACGTTAAAATCTTCTCCAACACAATAACGCTTAAAACAATGCACGATCTTCTGGGAGCAAAGGGATGAAATTATCAACTCGAATCGGCCGCCGACAATTGCTAAAGATAGCTCTATGAACCAGTGCTTATGGCATTTTGCCCGTTAGATTATGGACCGCTTGTGGTTCGTCAGATTCAGCAACGGGAGAGGACACGGAGGATGGCGATTTGGCCGGCAAGAACGCGCTGGTCATTGGCGCCGGCGTGGCGGGCTTGAGCGTGGCCCAGCGATTAAAGGAGATGGGGGCAGACGTCGTCCTGCTGGAGTCACAAGACCGCCTGGGCGGGCGGCTGTGGACCGACCGCTCCCTGGGCAGTCCCTTTGAACTGGGCGCGGGGTGGATTCACGGTCCCCAGGGCAATCCGATCAGCGAATTAGCCGACTCGATCGCGGCAACCACCTTTGTCACAAACGACGACAGCCTGATTGTCTACGACGGGCAAGGCAATCAAATTACAGAGTCGCTGATAGACCAGCTCGACGCCGATTTTGAAAACTTGCTGGAACAGATTGACGAGTTGGTCGACGCCCAGGCGGATATTCCACTGCAAGCGGCCATCGAGTCGGCAAACGCCGACGCCTTGAACGACGAACTGCTCAAATGGGGCCTCACGGCATTTGCCGAGTTTGACACGGGCGGCGCCATTGAAGACTTGTCGGCTTTTTATTTTGACGAAGACGAGTCTTTTGGCAGTGCCGATGTAATTTTGACCGAAGGCTACGACGCCATTCTCGATCCCTTATCTGAAGGATTAACCACCCACTTGCAAAACGAAGTCCAGAGGATTGAATACGGCGATCCGGGGGTTACTGTTACGACCAACCAGGGAGCCTTTTCGGGCGATTTTGCCGTGATCACCTTGCCCTTAGGCGTGCTAAAACAGGGGAAAGTAGCCTTTTCTCCCGAACTCCCGAACTCCCGAACTCCCGAACTCTTTCCAGAACTTGATCGACAAAGTGCCCGTGGGAAATATCACCAAAGTGGCGTTAAAATTTGACAGCGCCTTTTGGGATACAAACGCCCAGTATTTCGGTTATATATCGGACATCAAAGGGAAGTGGCCCTACTTTATGAATTACCGCACTTTTACCGACGACAATATCCTGGTGGCGTTGAGTTTTGGTGCCTATCCTGCGATTGTGGAACAAAAGACAGACGCAGAAATTCAAGCGGAAATCATGGACATTCTGCGCACCATATTTGGCAGCGCCGCTCCTGAGCCAACCTCTATACTGGTCACCCGCTGGTCAACCAACCCACACGCTTACGGGGCCTACTCTTACACAGGTGTAGACGTTGCACCGGCCGACTTCAACGGCTTAGCAGGGCCGGTGAGTGAACGTCTGTTTTTTACCGGGGAGCACACGACTTTTGATTACCACGGCACGGTCCACGGAGCCTATATTTCGGGCATTGAAGCGGCGCTGGCCGTTGGCCGAACGGCGTCCAGTCTTGGCACCAGCTAGAATGGAACCAAATCCTACCCGTCCCCCGCCACTACCTCCTTATACCGCACCAGCCGCTCCTCCAGCAGCTCGGCGTTGGGCTCGGGGCGCCCCTCGACAAACGGCTCAAAGGTATTGCGCGGCGTCAGCTCCACGTGCGGCTCGGACAGATCGCGCTCGTAAAACCGCGACGAGGGAAACAAATCGCCCGGGTAAGTAAAATTGCTCAGCGTCGCCAGCTCCACGCAGATGGACGCCCCCACCGCGCTCTCCAGCATGCCCCCCACCCACACCGGAATGCCCGCATCCCTTGCCATGTCGTGCACCGCCAGCGAGTTGGCCAGCCCCCCAATACGCCCCGGCTTGATGTTGATATATTTACACGCCCCCACCCGAATGGCCTGCTCCGCCGCCTTCACCCCCACAATGGTCTCGTCCAAACAAATGGGCGTACCGATCTGCTTGGCCAACTCGGCGTGGTCCAGCACGTCGGCGTAGTGCAGCGGCTGCTCGATAAACGCCAGCCCCAAATCGTCAATCGCCTTAAAAAACGGCAGATCGTCCAGCGTGTACCCCGAGTTGCAGTCGATGTGAAATGTGGTATCGGGAAAGGCCCCCCGCACCACCTGCAACATCTCCAAATCCCACCCCTTGGCCGCCTTCAGTTTGATACGTGGAAACCCGGCGTCCACCGCCTGCTGTATATTGCCCAGCAACATGTCAAACGAATCCTGTATGCCAAAGTCCGCCCCCGCCGCCACCTCGCGCGTCTCCCCCCCCAACAGCCGGTGCAGCGGCTCGCCGCTGATATTGCTCTGCAACGCCCACCAACAAATCTCAATGGCCGCCTTGGCAAAGCTGTTCCCCTTAAACACCTCCAGCCGCTCGTTGAGCTCGGCCGCCGTCTCGTATTCCCTCCCCACCACGTGCGGCCCAAACACTTCGGTGACGTGGTAAAACACCGACCCGGCACTTTCGGTCAAATACGTCGGCGCAAAAAACGGCGTGCTTTCCGACCACCCTTCGCGCTCCCCACTGGTTGCCTTCACCAACACCGAATGAATGTCGTAATCGACCCCATAAGCCGTGCGCCACGGGTAGATGAGTGGCATGGCAACATAATAAACGTCTAGTTTGTCTATGTGCATGGTTCTATCCTTTTCGTTGGCTTGTAACGCGGTTTGGGGGGAACCTCGACGCTCATGGCGCTCAACTCTTCGAGTTGGCGGACCTTCGGTGCTCGCCGGCCATCCCTGGCCGGCTCCGA
>CAXGRO010000577.1:0-4047 GCA_964012055.1 uncultured bacterium | reverse complement strand
ACAGACCACGCCGGGTAGCGCCTCGATGCGGTGCAATTGGGCAATGGCTTCTTTCATGGGGGCGTGGGCCGTGACCTGATGCCTGCCCCAAATCATGGGAATCTGGTGCAGGGCCATCGTCGGTTTGACTCCTTCGCGTACGATGCGCACCAACACGTCGGTGCACTCGCGGCCCCTTTCGGCCATGTCGACTTCGGGATAGGTCTCGCGGCCGATCAAGACATCGGCCATGTCGACCATGCGCTGCGACACATTGGAGTGGATGTCCAATTGCGCCACAATGGGTATGTTGTCCCCCACTTGATCGCGCACGGCGGACAGGATGTGCCCCTCTCCATCGTTTATGCCCTCGGCCACCATGGAGCCGTGCAATTCCAGCAACACCCCGTCGACGGCGCCGGC
The DNA here is from genome assembly GCA_964012055.1 of uncultured bacterium. GTDB lineage: Bacteria > Latescibacterota > UBA2968 > UBA8231 > UBA8231 > CAXGRO01. Next base: position 3,645 of record CAXGRO010000577.1, on the reverse strand, counting down.
GGCGGCAACGCCTTCCAATAAGTCACTCAGAATCTGGTCGAAGATAGCGCGCGGCGTCGGACCGCTGGGGTGGGCCTCGGCGGCGATGGTGGGAATGAGTTCAAAGCCGTGGGCCACGGCACCTTCGATAAAACCGCCGGTGGGGGTGTTGGCACCGCTAAAGCGCTCGATAATCTCCTGGCCGCGCAAATAGCCAAAACGCTCCTCAAAGCTCTGCCAATTCGTCGGCACCAGCGTGAACGTACTGGTCTCGTGGCTGATGGTTCCGCTGACCACTCGCATACCATTCCTCCTCTGGATATCCGCCGCGTTAGCGACAACAAATGGAGTGATAAAAACCTTTGACAATATATTATAGTATTACTGTTACCTTGGCAGTACCTACCTTGATTTTGTTCCGCCCCAATCCCGCTGGGGCGGAACCAGGCACGGAGTCTTCCGCCAGACTCATCCGCACGCAGAAAGCCCCGCCCGAGCATCGGGCGGGGCTTTCTCGTTTGTTGTCGCTTAAATTCTAAAGAAGAAAGGAGTCCTATTCAGGGCACCGGCGCAATGAGATCGAGTTCCGCGCCATAATACAATTCTTCAATACGCAAATCCGCAAAACGCTCCAGCCATTACTCTACGGTGACGACCGGCGGCTGCGATTTTAGACTCAGCCGCTTAAAGAAGACCATATGGTTCATGCGAAAAGTCATCGTCGCCACCTGAATTGGCCGGCAGATCCACCTCTAATATCTGCTTTTCGCCGCCGTAGCCGGCTTCGAGCAAATACCGCCCCGCCGGCGCATTGTGCAGCAAGAGCCCGTTAAAATCGCCTCTAAGAAATTCGACCGAGTACCCCCCGTCGGGGCGCAAACGCAGATTCTCTTTTCCCACTTCCTTGTCCAGAGGTAAATGGATCAGAGCCAGCGCCGCATCCATCCCCTTATAGATATCGCCGTCATCAAATTTAATTGGGGTATCTTCTTCTTGAATTTTCGCCGGCAATGCGGGCCGCTTGGTCTCCCACGCCATTGGCCGGCCAGGAACTGACCCTGCGCCGCGTCGGCCGCTTTAGCCTGGGCCTCTGTTTATTTTTCTCTGGGCCGCCTCGTCGCTGGGCATAGCGTGGACACCATCCCTCGTGCTGCTGGCCCTGGCCACCCTGCTGGGCGGCTCCTGCCTGTTCTACGGCCTCATCGTTTTCCAGGCCACCCCGTCTGCTTTTGGACCACCGAAGGCCTGGAGGTGATGAACACCGTCACCTACGGCGGCGTCGAAACGACCCAATACCCCCTGGTCATCTACCGGCCCTGGTTCCGCCGTTTTTTCACCTACGTCATCCCTCTGGCCTGCATCAGCTACTACCCCGCCCTGGTCCTCCTCGGCCGTCCCGACGAACTGGGCTCTTCCCCCCTCTTCCAGTGGCTGGCCCCGGCGGTCGGTTTTTTCTTCTTACTCATCTGCCTGCAAATTTGGGAATTCGGCGTCTACCACTACCGCTCCACCGGCAGCTGAGATGCGCTCCTACCTCGCCATTCTCGAACGAACAGATCCTCTGGAATCTGGAATCGCTTTCCAGTGGCTAGCTCCGACGATCGGCTTTATCTTCTTATTCCTGTCTTTGCAGTTGTGGCGCTGGGCGTGCGCCACTATTGCTCAACGGGCAGCTGAACTGATACGATATTTCGGATAAAATACGACATTTTGGATCTATCTATGGAAAGGGGCGCCAGTGTCCTGCTCGAAGATCGATCGGGACGCATAGCTTTACAATTACGGGATAATAAACCCGGTGTGGGCCACCCCGATCAATGGGGCATCTTTGGTGGCGTCGTCGAAGAGGGTGAACAGCCCCGCGAAGCGGCCTTGCGCGAAATTGGCGAAGAACTCAATACCCGACTCGATGCAGACAAGCTCTCCTTTTTGCGCTCGTTTACAAACGAGCACGGCTTAGAGGCCTTTCTTTTTTATTCAATACTGTGATAGATGAATTAGACCACGCCATACTTGGCGAAGGCCAAAAATTTCTCTTCTTAAGTCCAGAGGATATCACCTCTAGATTGATAGAAGGGAAAAACATAGTTCCATTTCACACATCCATGCTGCAATGGTATTTCACCACAGGGAAGGAATAGCTCAATGTTTCCAGAAGACCTAAGAGACAAACTCAAACACGTACACGCCTACGCCGTCACCCCCTTCAAAAAAGACGACCTCTACACCATCGACATGGACGGCTTCAACAGCAACATCGCCTTCATGCTAGAAAAAGGCGTCAAAGTAATCGCCGTGGGCGGCGGCACCGGCGAGGTCAACTCCCTTACAATAGACGAATTGGAAACCATGGCGCGCAGCGCCCTCGAACTAGCCGGCGACCAGGCCCTCATCACCCCCGCCCTGCCCGACAATTTTGCCACCGCCGCCGCCCTCGCACCGCGCTACCAAAAAATGGGCGTGCGCGTCGCCCTAGGCATGGCCCCCTTCATCCGCAACACCATCCCCGAAGACCTGGAGGGCGTTTTCAACCACTACAACCTGCTCGCCCAGCTCTCCGACATGGCGCTGATGCCCTATAACACCCAGGGCTGGTCCCCCGCCTTCTTTGAACACCTGGCCGAAATCGACCAAGTCATCGGCGTCAAAGACCCCTGCCAGGTCCCCCACAACCTCTTCCGCGCCATCAAGCGCTTAGGCGACCGCTTCGTGTGGATCGGCAACAAACGCCACGACCCCGGCGTCCTCCACTTCCGCTTCCAGGCCGGCATTGAAGCCTTCACCGCCGGCTTTATAAATTTCATCCCCCAATTTGAACTCGACCTCTTCGACGCCGCCACCCGCCAGGACTGGCCCCGCATGATCGAAATACAGGAACAACTGGCCCCCCTGGAGCGCCTGCGCAACGAACACACCGAAGGCCTGCTAAAAGCCGGCCTCGACCTGGTAGGCCTCACCGGCGGCTCCGTCCGCCCCCCCCGCACCGACGCCACCCCCCAGGGCATCGCCGCCCTAACCGAAGAACTCAAACGCCTAGGAGTAGAACTCCACTCATGAAAATCACCCAGGTAGAACCCATCCCCATCCTCGTCCCCCTAAAACAGGGCCTGACCACCAAAACCGCCCACGGCGAACACATTGACTCCCCCTACGTCCTCGTCCGCATCCACACCGACGAGGGTTTGGTGGGCCTGGGCGAAGCCACCGTGGCGCCGCGCTGGAGCGGCGAAACCAGCAAGGGCTGCGTCGCCGCCATAAACGAAATCCTCGCCCCTCTACTCGTCGGCCAGGACCCCACCCAGATCAACGCCTTGAGCGCCAGCATAAACAAAGCCATCACCCTCAACCCCTTTACCAAAGCCGCCGTCGAAATGGCCCTGTGGGACCTGGCCGGCAAAGCCGCCAACGTACCCGTGTACCAGCTTTTGGGCGGCAAAGTGCGCGACGCCATGCCCATTAAAATGGTGGTGGGCGCCTTTCCGGTGCCCGACGCCGTGACCCTGGCCAACCGCTTTTTGGAGTGGGGCGTACGCTGCCTCAAAGTAAAAGTGGGCCTCGCCCCACAGACCGATCTGGAACGCGTGCGCGCCGTGCGCGAGTTGGCCGGCCCCGACATCCCCATTGGCATCGACGCCAATTGCGGCTGGACCCCGCCCGCCGCCCGCC
>CAXGRO010000576.1:0-4055 GCA_964012055.1 uncultured bacterium | reverse complement strand
TGCCAGCGGTGCTTTGTGGGGGGGGCGGGGGAAAGGGGGCCGGGACTCACAGCCCAAAGGGCTGTGGGGGAGTGGGGCCGGGCAGGCCCCCGAGGGACTCACAAAGCACCAGAGGCAATACCCCACCCGCTCCGGCCACCAAGCAAACCCCACCCTCACTCCTCCACCGGCACCAACGTATAAGAATAAAGCTCCACCTCAGGCGTAAAGAAAAACTTAACCGCCACCATCTTATCCCTAAACCCACTCAAATCCCTACACCCCCGCCAGGTCACCCTCTTATCCAACACATCTTCACAAATAGGATCGCATTCCCCAACACCAAATCCCTCCAACACCCGCCCCGTCTCATCCTGCAATTGCACCCGCAACTCGCACTCGGCTATCCCCGCATCCGCGTTCACCTGCAGCGCCCCAGCTTTCCAGTGGTGCGGCCGAGTGGTCAACGTGCCCCGCATAAACCCCTCGGACCGCACCGCCACAAAACCGTCCAGCCGCAACGTTGCCAAGCCCACCGTCGGCCCGCCTTCTTTAATCCCGTGTCGCGTCGACTCGCCGGTGTAAACTATATAAATCCGGCCATCCTTGATCGCCGGATACTGGGTGTAGGCACCGCCCCGGTCAAACGCACCCACGGCGCCGCGCTCAATAAGCGTTTCGTCCCAGCGCTGCCAGCGCACCGAGTCGCGGCTATAGGCCAATTGCGTCTCGGTAAACCCGTCGTTGCGCGCCGGTTCGAATTTGCGGCTCAAATCGGTGTAGTAAGCGCCCAGCACCGCCAGGTGCAAACCGGCATAGGTTTCGTTGACCACCGGACCCTCCATAAAGTAGAACTCCAGCCCCGGCGCATCGCTCAGGGCGCTCTCCAGCACCGGCCGGTTTTCGCTCCAACGGCGAAAGTCATTGCTGTCGCAGCGGCCGACCTGCCGCGTCTTCCAGGGCGAGCCCCGCTGGCCGTAGAGGATGTAGCGCGCCTCCGGGTCTATGATCCCCTGTGGCACCGCGTCGAGATAGGCGATAACGCCGAACAAACGACCCACGTGTTCCGCTTCCCAGGGGTAGCGGGTCCAGTGGATGCCGTCGGGAGAGTGGGCGTGTAGGCGCAACTGCTGATCGGGAGCCAAACCGCCGCCCACCTGGCCCTCCTCGGCCTGGTCCAGGTACATGAGCTTATAGCGCTCCTGGGGATCCTCGGCAAAGGGGTCGTCGATCAACTGGTTAAGCGACGCCCGGCCCGGGGGGCGCAGCGATTCGACGACGATATTGTTGCCCGGGTAGCGCTCCTGTTCCACAACGCCCACCTCCGGCCGCTCCCAGTGCACCCCGTCGCTCGACTCGGCGTAACAGATGTGGGTCTCGCGCACCTTGCTGGGCGGGTTGTCGCGCACCAGAATGCGGGTGCCGATGACCGTGGAGGCGTTGCTGGTGTACCACAGCCGCAACACGCCGCGCTCGCGGTCGCAAAGCAGACGGCCGGCGTGGATGCCCTGCTCTTCCCACGGCCGTTCGGGATGTAAGACAGGATTGTCGTCGTGCTTCTGGGGGTTCTTGAGGTAACGCCGGGCCGCCGTCATTTCTTCTATGCGGTAGTCGTCGACGAAGAGGTGTTTGCCCGGAAACAATTCAATGCTCATAGAAAGTCTCGTTTCTACGGTCTGACTGAAGAAATCTTCTTATCTTCTCTACGAAATCTCTTCCGTTGTCCTCTATTTCCTCCGCTTCTTCTTGCGATATGACAAAAGTATATTCGTAATCACTCAATTGTCTTTTTCCAAACGCCCGATTTAGCTCTCGGCCCAAGTCGCGGGAAAAGATGCCGGCTTTGACGAATTCCTTTCCGAAGTTGGAGATCACTCCCTTGTGGGACGACGCGGAAATATTGTGGGTGAGTAAAACAGCTGGCGCCGCGTAAAACATCGCGTAGTAGGATCGCGAGACTGAGGACTCGTAATCCCCTTCCTGGAGCAACAAACGGGCGCTGGTGAGATAGCGGTCGAACCGATACAGCAGCGACGCGACCTCGTTCATGCAGGCGCGCCTTCTCGGCGGATGTTGAGAAGTAAGGGACTGTTAACGGAATTGTACTCTGATTCTGAAGTGGCATAGACCGATAAGAGCACACCATGCTCCAGATTGATATCCGTAATAATATCAATCATTCGATCTATTTCGCGACCTGCACGCACTTCTCCGCTCAGTACGACCAGTAGATCAATATCTGAATCGGTTGTAGCATCGCCGCGCGCCCAAGAACCGTAGAGCACAATATGCTTCAACCGTTCTCCATATAGCGCTATTGCAGCGCTTTTAAATTCGGCAACTATTTTATCTATAGCTGTCATGGTCTACAGTCCTCACTCTACTAAAAAAGAAAGCGATACTTGGCACCTAACGCAACCGGTGATAGGTATTCCAGATGGACGGTCGGTAATAAATAGACCTATGTCTAAGAAAGTCGAATACTTGCAGCCCTGTGACTTACATCCGCACCAGCAACTATTTAGAGGGGACGAATATGAAGCAGAACTCTCAAAAGCGGTCCGACCACCACATGTGGGCCGTTTGCAGCGGAAAAAGCCGCTCCAACAGTGCCACGGTTTCTCTGCCCGCCCGCAGCTTTGCCGCGTTCCTTAGATCGCCCGCCGTCAAATAACCCATCGCCAACTGCATGAGCGCGTCTTGTTTGAGACGCGCCACCAGCGCCCCTTCTAACTTCTCGCTCACCGCCAGTTTTCCTCTCTTCCACCCCAGAGCACAGCGGCCGATATCCGTCTTCAATTCCAGCGCCAGGCCGCGGTCGGCTGCGCCCCAGCGCTCTTCGAGTTCGGGTGCGATCTTGCCGATAAACGACGGCAGGTTGACGATGCAGCCCATAGGTCCGGCGTTGCGACTAAAGTGGGTGCTGTCGCGGCAGCCAAACGAGCGGCAGTAGTGTGCAAAGGGGTGGTCCACCGGCATGCTGAGTGAAAGTTCCCGGCGCCGCAGCGCCACGGCGCGCCGGGCGAGAAAATGTAGAATAGTGGAAAAGACGGCTTCGCCCTCGCCGCCCACCTCTGCGGCGCGGCAGCGCTCCTCCACCGCGTCGTAGGCCACGTAACCGCAAACCCGCTGCTGCGCGTCGACCACCACGCTGGCCTTGACGGGCACGCCAAAATTTGAGCCCATGGTAAAACCGCCCCACTTGCGATCGCGCACCACGGAGGCCGTGCGGCGCGCGTTGTCGCGGTTGTATATCCGGGCAATAGACGCCAGGTCGCCGGGACGGGACGCGCGCAGCGACAATTTTTTTGCAGCCCGCTCGGCGTCGCGCGTATTTACGTAGAGGCGTCGCTCGGGCATGCAAGTGACAAAACCAAATTTGTCGTAAAAGTCGGAGATGCCGTAGAGAAAGGAGGCGTCGTAACCCTCGCGCCGCATCAACTCTAGGGAAGCGTTCATGACGCGGCGCGACAGACCCCGCAGGCGATACTGGCTGTCGGTACCCACCCCGGCAATGCCGCCAAGCAACACCGGGCAGCGGCCAACGCGCATTTGCCGATCCACTATCCACAGGCGGGAAACGGATCTTTCGCCCTCGACAATTTCTACTTTCCAGCCGCCATTAATCTTGGACTCTTTTAATTCCATTATCAATTTTTAATTGGGAAATAAAAAAAAGGAAAAAGACAGAGAGCATAGAACGCTCTCTATTCCAACATATCCACCCCCGTCCAATGCTCTTCCACTTCGTTCTCCAAAAAGTGGGCGCAACACGCCCTGTAGCGCTGCGCCACCGGGTCCGCCTCGTTGGCCGCCAACACCTCGCCAAAACGCCGCTCCGCCGCCGCAAATTCGCGGGCAAAGTACGCCTTGAGGCCCTCGGCAAAAATCTCCAGTGTCTGCTGCTTTAATTCTATGATGTGCGGCGCGTCGCCTTCAAAAACTTCGTACACCGTCACCACCTCCGACTTGCCCTTCGCCTTGACGCGCCCCACCATGCGCAACGCGTGGTCGCCGCCGTCGACGCGCTCCAGCGTGCGCTCGCTGATCAGCAGCGACACCCCGTAGACCTTGGT
>CAXGRO010000575.1:0-4073 GCA_964012055.1 uncultured bacterium | reverse complement strand
GGACGTGGGGTGCGGTCAGCGACGGCACGCGGCGCTGCTGGCGCCCCACATCACTTCTTATACCGGGCTGGAATTCGACCGGGCGCGCTACGCCGCCACCCCACCGCAGTGCTGGGGTAGCGCCCTGGATTTGCCCTTCCACAACGACAGTTTTGACACGGTGCTGGCGGCGCAGGTGCTGGAGCACGTGCCCGAGCCGGCGCAGGTGCTGGCCGAGATTGGCCGGGTGCTCAAGCCGGGCGGCTGCCTCATTCTCAGCGCCCCGCACATTTGGGGGGTGCACGAAGCGCCGCACGATTATTTTCGCTTTACCGGTTTTGGGCTGCAGCACTTGGCCGTTGCCGCCGGGCTCAAAGTAGTGAGCGTGGAGGCAATGGCCGGTTATTGGGTGACGGCCGGCTCGCGGTTCTGTTATTACCTGCACCAGTTTGACAAGGCGGGGTTGGGTTGGGCGGTGCGGCCCTTGTACGCGTTGGTGCAGCTGGCGGCCTGGGGATTGGACCGGCTGCACCGGGTGGAGAGCGAGGCGTGGAATTTTATGCTGGTGGCGCGCAAAGGAGCGGGCGGTGTTTGACAATTTGATCAACGCGCACGACGTGCGCCTGGTTTGGCAGAAGGTCAAGGGCGGCCAGCTGCGGCGCTTGTGGAACAGGGCGCTGGGCGGCGGGCGGCGCACCCAGATGGCGTGGGAAAACACCCAAACGCCGCCGACCAATTGGTGGGACATTCCCGCCGTGCAGCGCCGCCGCAACGCGATGATTTCGGGTGACCCCAAAGTGGGTTTTTGCGACTATATTTGCCGCAGTCATCTGGCGGCGCGCCAGGACCTCTACGGTTTGGCGCTGGGCTGCGGCACGGGGGTGCGCGAAGAGCTGTGGGCGGCATCAGGTAAGTTCGGGCGCATTGAGGCGTATGATTTGTCGCCCGAGCGCATCGAGTACGCGCGCCAGAGCGCGGCGGCCAGCGGCAGCGATAAAGTGCTCGACTTTCGCGTCGGCGACGTCTTGCAGGTCGACATGCCGCCGCAGACCTACGACGTGGTGCTGGTCGAGGGCTCGTTGCACCACTTCTCGCCTCTGCGCCAGATTTTGATACGCGTCGAAGCGTGCTTGAAGGACGGCGGGCTATTGGTCGCCGACGAGTTTGTCGGGCCCAATCAATTTCAGTGGAGCGCGCGCCAGCTCGAAGTAATCAACGGCCTGCTGGCGGTACTGCCGGCGCGCTACAGGACCTTGTGGCAGAGCGCGGCGCAAAAGCGCCCGGTTTTCAAACCCAGCCGTTTGTTGGTGCGCCTGGGCGATCCTTCCGAGGCGGTGGAGGCGGCCGCCATTCTGCCGCTTCTGCACGAGCTTTTTGAGGTGATGGAGGTGCGCGAGTACGGCGGCACCGTATTGCACATGCTCTTCCACTCCATCGGGCACCACTTTGCCGACGATGCAGAGGAGACCCGGCGCTTGCTGGATTTGTGTTTTGCGGCGGAGGACGCGCTGCTGGCCAGCGGCGATCTGGCCAGCGATTTTTCGGTGATCGTGTGTCGCAAGAAGGGGGCGCAAGGGTGAACATCAAAGCACTGCTCAGATACCCCATCGAGGCGGACAATAGGTGTTTGATTGCCGCCGCCGTGCTCTTGCAGGTGGTTTTTATTGCGGCGCCGGCGCTGGTCTCCATCAAGTACAGTGTTTTGCTCTGCATGGCGTTGCTGGGTCTGGCCTTTGTGTTGTTCTCAGTGGAGCGCACCCTGCTGGCGATGCTGATACTGTGCATTGTTTTGCCCAATAAGGTACTGCTGGGTCTGGTACTGCCCGGGGGCATACGCCTGCAGGAGGCGGTGATGCTGGTGGCGGTGGTTTTTGCGCTGATCGATTTGTGTTATCAGCGCCGGCTGAACGTGCGGTCGGGGGCGCTGGACGTGCCGGCGCTGGCGTTTTTGAGCCTGGTTTTATTCGCCGTGCTCAACGGCTTGTTGCAGGGGCATTCCACTTCCATTCTGCTGCGTGAATCGCGCTACCCATTCTATTACATCGTCTATTTTCTAGTGAGCAATTTTGTCGAAGAAGAGCGTGTGAACAAGGTGTTTTTGCCGGCCCTTTTGGGGGCGGCGATGGTAGTGGGGTGCCAGTACATCCTCGAATTTATTGGGGCCATCAATTTGTCCGCCGGCAGCCGCTTTGTGCGGGTGGTGCACTTGCAGGGGTTAATCTTGCCCATATCGCTGCTGCTGGCGGTCAATCTCTATCTCTACGATCCGCGCCGCTTCGGCCGCGTCGTGCTGGTGGTGGGGGCGATGCCGGTGGCGCTGGCCTTTGTGTTGACCGTGGGGCGGGGCATGTGGGTGGCTACCGGCGTGGGGCTGTTGTGCAGTGTTTTTTTGCACTATTTCAACCAGCCGGTACGGCAGCGCAAAATGTGGCATACTTTGCTTTTGGTGGGTGCGGTGGTGGGGCTCATAGCGGGGACGAGTTTGGTCTTTCAGCGCTTTACCGGCGCCAGCATTGGCGCCCACGCCTTAGAGCGCTCGCGCACCTTTATCGATCCCGAGCGCGACATGATGGCCCTGGTGCGCTTTTCGGCGCATTTGGCCGCCGTGGAAGCAATCGGCAAACACCCCGTTATTGGCAACGGCATGGGCTCCACCATCACCTATCCGACGATCAATATCGACACCGGGCTGCCCGACACCTGGACGACCTGGGCGGTGGACAGCGCTTACCTGACTTTACTGTTTAAGATGGGATTACTGGGGTTGCTGGTGTACGCCTGGTTTTATTTGCGCGGTTTGCAGCTGGCCTATCGGATTTTTAAAGGGGCGCAGACCGGTGCCGACCGCGCCTTTGGCGGCGGCGCGGTGGCGGTGCTGGTGGCCATGGCTACCCTGGGCATTACCGACGGGTCGCTGGTCAACGGCCGTTTTACGCTGGTTTTTGCGGCGCTTTTTGGTTTTGTGGTGATTAAGGCGCGACATCTAGCAGGGGGACGTTGATGCGGGCGCTGGAAGAGTTGCGCGCCACAGAGCGGCGCCGCGTCGTCGGCTTGATATCGGGCACCTCGGCCGATGGGGTGGACGCCGTGCTGGCAGAAATTTGTGGCAGCGGCCGCAAAACCCAGGTGGAGACATTGGCCTTTGAGACGGTGGCCCTGCCAGACGAAGTGCGCCGGGGCGTTTTTGCGCTCTTTGGCGGCGGCGCTTCGGTGGACGAATTGTGCCGGCTTAATTTTGCCCTGGGCGAAGTGTTTGCCCGGGCCGCCCTGGCCGTTGTGGCGGCGGCGGGGCTGCGGCCGGACCAGGTGGATTTGATCGGCTCGCACGGGCAGACGGTGCGCCACTTGCCCGATGGCGAGGTGGCGTCGACGCTGCAAATAGGCGAGCCGGCCGTCATTGCCCAGCGCACCGGCATTACTACCATAGCCGACTTTAGGCCGGCCGACATGGCGGTAAGGGGGCAGGGCGCGCCGCTGGTGCCGCTGGTCGACTACCTGCTCTTCAGCCACGCGCAGCGCGGTCGGCTCTTGCTCAATATTGGCGGCATTGCCAACGTGACGGTGCTGCCGGCGGCGGGGGCGCCGGACCAGGTGGTGGCTTTTGATTTGGGGCCGGGCAACGCCCTAATCGACGCGGCGGTGAGTTTTTTTAGCGACGGGGCCGAGCGCTTTGACGCAGGCGGGGCACAGGCGCGGCGCGGGCGGGTGGACGCAGATTTATTGCAACATTTGCTGCAACACGAATACCTGGCGCGGACCCCGCCCAAGTCGACCGGCCGCGAACTCTTTGGCGCCGAATACTGCGCCCAATTGCGGCGCCAAAGCGGTCTGGCGCCCGACGATTTTATCGCCACGTTGACGGTGTTTACCGCCGAGTCAATTGTTGACGGTTTGCGCCAATTTGTACTGTCGGCGGTGGAGGTGGAGGAATTGTGGGTGGCCGGCGGCGGGGTGCACAACGAGCACTTGCTGGGTCTGCTCAAAGACGGACTGCCGCAATTGCGGGTGGACTCGTTGGCGGCGTTGGGCGCCGACCCGGACGCGCGCGAGGCGCTGACCTTTGCGGTGCTGGCCAACGAGACGCTCATGGGGCG
>CAXGRO010000574.1:0-4081 GCA_964012055.1 uncultured bacterium | reverse complement strand
CGTCTCGCGCTACCAGGCGCCCGAATTTTTGCCCTTGGAGCCGCCCGCAAACGGCATCCAATTGCACCTGGGGCCGTTTGAGGTGTGGTCCGAGATCGACCGCGAGTTTCTCTACTTTCAACCCCACGTCACCCAGGAAGATCTCTACATCAGCGGCTACGAAATTTCCATGCGCGAGGGCAGCCACCACTTTCTGCTCAAGAATTACCCGGCCGGCGTGGCGGTACCCGATGCCAACGTTTTTCGCGACTACCGCAACCGCGAGGGCCGCGTCGATTTGCTCGTCGTCGCCGCGTCGAATGTGCTGAGTAATTTTTTACTGGGCACGCAAACGCCCTATGTAAATTTTCGATTTCCTCCCGGCGTCGCTTTGCGCCTGCCCGCCGGCAGCGGTTTTGACCTCAACTCGCACTACGTGCTGGCTCAAGACGACGAAAAGGTGGGCGAAGTCTACGCCAATATCTACACGGTGGAACGCGACGCCGTAGAGCACGTGGCCAGGCAGGCCAATTTCAGCAATTTTGATATCAATCTACCCCCCAATCAGGTCACCACGCTGACTCGAACTTTTCGCTTTAGGGAAACGCGGCAGGTGATTCAAATGTGGTCGCACGCGCACGAGAAGATGGTGGAATTTGCCATTGAGATTGTCGGCGGCCAGCGCGACGGCGAGTTGATTTACTGGACCAACGACTGGGAGCACCCGCCGCTGCTGCAGTTTGACCCGCCGCTGATCATGCGCCAGGGCGAGGGTTGGAAGCTAATCACTACCTACAACAATTGGACCGACGAGACGGTGCACTTTGGGCTGTTGAGCACCGAGGAGATGCAATTTGCCTTCTACATGTATTACGAAGCCGACGAGACGGAAATAGGGCGAGAGAACGAGGTTTTGCCGCAGACCACGCAGCTGGCGCAGAATTTTCCCAATCCGTTTAACAACGGCACCACCGTTCCCTTCAGTCTGGCGCGCAGGAGCGAGGTGGAGTTGAGTGTTTACAATTTGGCCGGGCAGAAGGTGAAGACGTTGGTGCGGGCGGCGTGGGATGCCGGCAATCATCGGGTGATTTGGGATGGTCGCGATGATGGCGGCGTTGAGGTTGCTGCCGGGGTTTATCTCTACCGTTTGCGGACTGAAGGGCGGTTGGAGAGTCGCAAGCTTTTGCTGTTGCGCTAGAGATAGTTTATGTTGGGCATTTGCCTGTAACGCGCTCTGAGGTTTCCCCCATACCGCTCAGCGATCGTTACATAGAATTCATGGCGTTTTAAAAATGCAGTTGGTATAATTTGCCGAACCTTAGTCGTGCATCCCGCAAAGTGAAAATAGATCTGTGACAGCAGCTAACCAGGACTGGGCGGTGTATTTGTTGCGCTGCGCCGACGGCACGTTCTACTGCGGCTGTACGGTGGATTTGGAGCGGCGCTTGGAGGAGCACAATGCCGGCAAGGGGGCTAAGTACGTACGCGGTCGCACTCCGGCGGTGTTAATTGAGGCGCGGTGCGGTTTGAGCAAGAGCGCTGCTCATCGCCTTGAGGCACAGGTCAAGCGACAGCCGAGCAAACACAAGCAGGCGTTTGTCAAATCGGGGAAAGTGCAATGAAGCGCGATCCCAAGTGGCGCATGCTGGTGGCGCTGTCGCTGGCCGAATTACTGGGGCTGAGTTTGTGGTTTTCGGCCACGGCGGTTATTCCGGCGCTGGCGGCGGAGTGGCGGATTGACGCCGGCGACCAGGCCTGGCTCACCATGTCGGTGCAGGTGGGGTTTGTGGTGGGGACTTTTTTTAGCGCGCTGTTTAATCTTTCGGACATTTTTAACGCGCGGCATTTGTTTGCGCTGTGCGCCGTGTTGGGGGCGCTGTGCAATGGGGCCATTGGGCTGTTTGTCGAGGGTATTGAGGCGGCGCTGGTGCTGCGTTTTTGCACCGGGGTGTTTTTGGCTGGGGTCTATCCGCCGGGCATGAAGATTATGGCCACCTGGTTTAAGGAGGGCCGGGGCATGGCCATTGGCGTGCTGGTGGGGGCGCTGACGGTGGGCTCGGCCTCGCCGCATTTGTTGAAGGTGCTGGGCAGCGCCGACTGGCGGCAGTTGATGCTGGTGGCGTCGCTGTCTTCGGTGATTGGCGGTTTGATTTGTTTGTTTTTTGTCAAGGACGGGCCCTACGAGGTGAAGGGGGCCAAGTTCGATTGGCGGGTTATTGGCCGGGCGCTATCGGACCAGGGGGTGCGGTTGGCCAATTTTGGTTATTTGGGGCATCAGTGGGAATTGTACGCGGTGTGGACCTGGATTCCGCTGTTTTTGCTGGAGAGTTTTCAGTTGAGCGGGGTGGCGGTGGCGGGCACGTGGGCGGCGCTGAGCACGTTTGCGGTGATTGGCATTGGCGGGGTGGGGTGCGTGCTGGCGGGTATGCTGGCGGATCGCTACGGGCGCACGACCATTACCATCGGCTCGCTGCTGATCAGCGGTTTTTGTTGTTTGACGGTGGGTATGTTTTTTGGCGGCTCGCCGGCGGTTTTGCTGGCGCTGTGTTTGGTGTGGGGGTTTGTTATTGTGGCGGATTCGGCGCAGTTTTCCACCAGCATTACGGAGTTGTCGGACCCGGCGTATGTGGGGTCGGTGCTGACGTTGCAGACGTGCTTGGGGTTTTTGCTGACGATGGGGTCCATTCGGTTGATGCCGGTGTTTGTGGAACAGGTGGGATGGGAGTGGGCCTTTGTGGGGCTGGCTATTGGGCCGGCGTTTGGAGCGCTGTCGATGTACCGGCTGCGGCGGCTGCCGGTGGCGGCCAAGATTGGCGGGGAGCGCCGGGGGTGAGGGGTGAGCGGGTAGGGACGCTGCAGGGTGAGTGCGGATTGTATAAGTTCATCAATAAGCTTTAACAATAACTGACAACGTAATTGTTTTATCACTTAAGGAGACCGGGCCGTCATGTACAGAAATGCAGATCCAAAGCTGGCTGCCGAACTGAGCAAAGGGGATTCCGCGCAGCGGGTGGATGCTTTATTTGCTTATATGGAAGAGAACGGGCAGTCCTTTTACGACGAGGAAGTGACGCAATTGCAACACGCGCTGCAGGCGGCCAATCAGGCGCGGCAGGCGGGGGCGAGTTCGGTGGAGGTGGCGGCGGCGCTGTTGCACGATCTGGGGCATTTTCTGGTCGATGAACACGGCGAAAACGACGATTTTTTGACCGAGGACTTCTTTCACGAAGAGATGGGGGCTGAGTATCTGGAGCCGTTTTTTGCGGCGGCGGTGACCGAGCCGGTGAAATTGCACGTGCCGGCCAAGCGCTATATTTGCAGCACGGACGATGGCTATTACAATACCCTGTCACGGGCTTCGAAGCGCAGTTTGGAATTGCAAGGTGGGGTTATGAGTGAGGAGGAGAAGGCGGAATTTGAGAAGAATGTTTATTACGAGAGTGCGGTGCGCTTGAGGAAGTGGGATGATCTGGCCAAGGTGGTGGGGTTGGAGGTGCCGGGGTTGGAGAGTTATCGGGAGGGTGTGGTGGGGTGTTTGAAGTGATGTGTGGCAGTTGGGGCTTATTGGGAAGAAACGTCGTGTACTTCCCAGTGGAACGACATAAATAAAGGGAGAGATGTGTGATGAGAAATCATTCCACCTATTCTTCTTTTACCATCGCCACGCTTTTGGCATACCGTACTCTGATTAATTTCTCCCAGGTTTTTGCAAAAACCGATGACATCGTCGCGACGGTCGAATCCAGCCCCACTAACCCGGCTGTTACTCTGGACTACTCGAGTTTTTTTGCTGAGAGGCAATGGCGCAGCGCTCAGGTGGATGAGGCCGGCAATATGTATCTGGCCGGGGGAGGAGGAAGGGATTTTCCGGTGACCGTAGGCCCTTATGGTCAGCCCAATCTGGGCAGGGATTTGGGCTCTGGGCGCTGGGGGGATGTGGGTGTCGTCAAACTCGACCCACAGGGCCGGATTATCTGGTCTACCCTATTGGGGGGGCCAAGGAAGATTATGCCTATGTGATGGGTAGTCCCTCGCTCATTCTCGCCGGGCTCCTGCCGGGCTCCGATTTCAATTCCTCTGTCCGCTGTCCTCGTATAATAAG
>CAXGRO010000573.1:0-4089 GCA_964012055.1 uncultured bacterium | reverse complement strand
CACGATTACGCCCTTTGGGCCACGCCCGTGACGCTGCGCTCCGAGCCGCCGCAAAAGGTGCTGGCGCTGACCCACGACGGACACGGCGATATGTGTGAGGCGCTGATTACCCAGGAGGTGCACTTTGACCTGACGTCGCTGCGCAAGATACACCCCGAACTCGAGCGCCTGGTGGTGCGTCTAGAGAATTGGGATCAGCAGTTTGAGTACGTTTTTTAATGAGAAAGGAGGTGTGTTATGATCAGCACCTTTGTGATGCTAAGTTGCCTTTTAGTCACCGGCTTTATCGCCTGCCTCGACCGCGACCAAAGTCCGACGCTGGCCCGCGGCGAGGAGTTGTTTGGCACCTGGGCATTGACCGCGTTCCGCCGCGGCGGCGAAGAGCTAATTAACGCCGAGCGCGAGAAGTGGGTTTTGCGCCTGACCTTTGCGCCGGGCCGCACGTTTTTGCTGAGCGAGTGGAAAAACGGCCAACTGACTTCGGCGCGCGGTTTATACCTAGTGGCCGACGAAATGCTCACGTTGATCGGCGGCGATTTGGAGGGCAACAAACCCACGCCTATAAAAGAGGCGAGTTTTAGGTTGTGGGAGGACAAGCTGACGTTGAGCCAGGAGGATCCGCAGGACAACGAGTGGCAGTTGTTTGTGTTTGAGCGGCGCGCCTGAGCGTTTGCCGCGTGGGCGAGGTGAGACGGTCTGTTTCTGTAAGGGAACGGACCGTTTTTTTCGTTGGCGGTGGTGGGGACGGGAGCAGGGGATCGCCCTCTGCCGTTTTGTGAGTCCCTCGGGGGCCTGCCCGGCCCTTCCCCCCACAGCCGCTTTGCGGCTGTGAGTTCCGGCCCATTTTCCCCCGGCCTCTCCCCCACAAAGCGGCGCCGGGCAATCCCCCTGCTTCCTACGCAAACGCAGTAGGTGTTCGATTGCTTATTGGGAATGGCGCGGTTAATGCGCAAACGCAGTAGGTGTTCGATTGATTGTTGGGACCGGCGCAGTTAATGAGCCATATGTAAGCTGGTGTCCGGGGGTGGGGGTTTTGCCGGCGGTGCTTTGTGGGGGAGAGGCCGGGGCAGGGCTGGCCGCCTTTGACACTGCCCACGACGCACCCGCAGCACCCACGTCCCTATTGCATTTTCGCGCTAGTCTGGTATACCTGCGAGAGGCCGCCCGGGACTCATAAAAGCACCAGAGGCAAGGCCCCCACCCCCGGACACCACCAAGCAATCCCCCCTATTCAGACTTCTCCTGAAAATGCCCCGATTGCCGCAACGAATCCACCGCCGAGCTGCGATTTTCCATGGGAAAAGAAACGGGCTGATTGTTGTTAAACTGCGACTGGTAGATGGCCATGACCATTTCCAAGGAGCGGCGGCCCACAACGCCGTCGCTGCGCATGGAACCGCTGCCTTCCAAAGCGTTCACCAATTCGTCCAGGGCGGCGACGTAGGTGGAGGCGGGGGCGGGGCGCTCCACCTGCCGCGGCGTTAGGGCGCTCCACTGGAAGCCGCTGTCGGGCTCGTACATCTCTTCTTCGGCCTGGAAAAGCTGTACCTGCTCGCCCTTCATGAGGATGAGGCCCTCGCTGCCGCGCAGCTCGAAGGAGCTGTCGTTGTAGGTGGTGAGCTCGGTGCCGGAGATGAGGCCGGTGGTGTCGCTTTTGAACTTCATGAAGGCGGCGCTGAAGTCTTCTATGGCCCAGGGGCGGCGGCGCTGTTCGGCCATGCCGCAGAGCCAGTCGACCTCGCCGGCGTAGAGGTCCATTAGGTCGAAGTAGTGGGTGAAATCGTGCAGCAGTGGGCCTTCGTTTTCGCTGCGCCACCAGGGCGCCGGCTTGCCGCCGTCCATAAAGCAGTAGATGTGATTGAGCTCGCCAATGGCGCCGTCGCGCACCAATTGTTGGGCCAGGTTCCACTCGGGGTGCCAGCGGCGGTTGTGGTTGACCTGCAGCAGGATATTGGCGCGGTCGCAGGCGTCGATCATGCGGTCGCACTCGTCCAGCGACAGGGCCATGGGTTTTTCGCAGACGATGGCCTTGGTCGACGGGGCGACGGCGCAGCCCAGCACCATTTCGCAGTGCAGTTCGGGGTGGGTGGCGATGATGCAGACGTCGGGTTTGACCTCGTCGAGCATTTGCTGGTAGTCGTGGTAGAGCGCCTCAACGCCAAAGCGCTGGCCAAAGGCGTCGAGCTTTTCGCGGCCGCGGTTGACGCCGGCCACCAGCTCGCAGTGCGGGTTGAGTTGCACGGCTTCGCTGTGGTTGTCGGGCAAGTCGCCAAAGCTGAATTGGTAGCCGACGCGGCCGGTGCCGATGAGGGCGATGCGGTAGTGGGCCATGTGGGTCTCCTATAAAGAGTGATTAATGCCCCATCGCCACTTTTGGGGTCAGGGCAAAGATGATGAGGTTGGCGCCAAATTGCAGGCCGCGCTGGCGGCTGCTTTCTTCGACGTAGCCCCAGAACCAGCTGATGTTCAAATCGGAAAAGATCACCGCGGTGCGGCCGCGGATCTGGATCATCTCCAAATCGAAGACGTTGGCGCCCCTAACGGTGGCGAACAGGAGCGGGCCGTCGGGAAAGTCGAAGTAGGAAGAATAGAGGGGGTGTTTTTTGTTGACCTTGAGCCAGCGGCCCCCCTGGCTGCCCAGTACCGCCGGGTCTTTGATGAGGGCCTTGAACTGCCGGTCGAAGGGCGTGCCCGCCACGCCGGCGCCGCCGCGGCGCCCAAAGCGCGACATGGTGCGCACGTCTTCGCCAAAGAGCAGGCCCCCCTCCTTGAGGTACTGACCCAATTGTTTTTTCTCGACCTCGCTGATCTGAAAGGTGGCCTCATTGCCCGTCATGTAGAGCAAAATCGAGTGCATGATGGCCGGGTCGCTCAAGGTGCGCTCCTTCCAGCGCACCTTGGCCTCCAGGTCGGTGTTCTGATTCAAAAAGAGCATAAGTTCCGGCAGCGCCTGCGAAAAGCGGTCGACCTCGGCTTCGCTCATGCGGTAATCGATTTGAGTGATGAAGTAGGTGCCCTTGGGCGTGCCCGGCGTGCCGCTCTTGCGGGTGGGCTCGGGCACCGAAAACGTCGGCCGCACCTCCTCTTCTTCGTCCTGGGCGGGAGTGCTGGCGGTGATGAGGAGGGCCAAAAGGAAAGTGTTTATTCGCAGCATGGGGAGGAGACCTCCTGGGAGGCGAGGTGATTAGACGTCGTTGGCCAAACCCTGCAAGAGGCCGCGCGCGTGGCCAACGCAGTAGGCGATGTACTGGCGCCCCTGTGGGTCGTCGGTGCTCAGGCGCATGACGTGGTCGTAGTCGATGACGCGGTCGTAGCCGACGTCGTGCAGGGCTTTTAAGACCTGGTACATGTCGAGGTCGCCGTTGTCGGGGATGACTTCTTCGTACCATTGGTTGGCGGGTATGGTGCCGCGCACGTTGCGAAAGTGGACGTGGAAAATTTTGTTCTGCTCGCCAAAGTGTTTAATGCCTTCAAAGATGTCTTCGCCCGATTCGTAGCGCGTGCCGACGCAGAAGGTCATGCCGTTGTTGGGCGAGGGCACCGAGGAAAATAAGTGGTCAAAGGCGGCAAAGTTGGTCAGCACCTGGGGCACGCCGTAGATGTGAGGCACGGGGGGGTCGTTGCCGTGCATGGCCACCAGCACGCCGGCGCTTTCGGCGGTGGGCATCACTTCGCTAAAGATTTTGATGGTGCGCTCCCACACTTCTTCGTGGGTAGGGGCGCCTTGGGGGGGCGGGCAGTCGACGGTGGCGTCGGCCAGGTCCATGTGCAGGTGTTGGTAGCCGCCGCGGCCTTCTACCATGGAGTCCATGGGTTTGGGCACGTGGTTGAACTGGGTGGCCTGGAAGCATTGGATGCCCATGACGGGGAAGCCGAATTCGCCGCAGAGTTGGGCGTTGATTACGAGGTTTTCGATTTCTTGTTGGGCGCCGTCGCGGCCGAGAAAAGTATTGATGTAGTGGCTGTTGAGGGTGTTGGCGCGCTCTACTTTGAGGCCGGCTTTGTCTAAGATTTCGGCGACTTGTTGCAGGCCTTCGCGGTTGGCGCGGCCGCCGGCGTCGTTGTAGCCGGGGCAGATGTCCATGGTGA
>CAXGRO010000572.1:0-4092 GCA_964012055.1 uncultured bacterium | reverse complement strand
AAAATTTCCGCACCCTGCCGGTGCCCGTAGCCTTTGTCAACGCCCTCTTCCACCACTTTATGCAAGCCGTTGAACGCGAGCCCTTCCAGGTGGCCTACGACCCGCTGGTTTGCCGCCGCACCGAGGCGCCCGGACGCGGTTCGGTTGAACTATTGCTGGTGACGCCGGCAGAGGAAGAGGACGACTTGGACAGCCTGCAGCGCGAGGCCGAATTACTGGCCCGCCGCCTGCGCCGCATTCTCGACGACGGCGATCTACAGGTCTGCGAGGACGATCAATTGCGCCCGGCCACGGCCAGCGATATTGCCATACTGCTGCGGCGACGGCGCTTTCTGCCCGTTTACGAACAGGCCTTGCGCCAGTTGCACATCCCCTTCCAGGTAGTCGGCGGCCTCGGCTTCTACCAGCGCCAGGAAATTTACGACCTGGCCAACATTCTGCGCACCCTGCACAACCCGCGCGACAGCATTGCGCTGTTGGGCGCGCTGCGCTCGCCCTACCTCGGCCTCTCCGACAACGCCCTCGTCCTGCTTGCCCAGCAGCGCGGCGAGCACTTGTGGGACCAGTTGGACGCGACGCCAAACTCACTTGACCAACTCCCCCCCGCGGACCACCCCGTGGTGCGCGACGCCCTCGCCCTGCTCAAGCGCTGGGGCCAACACCGCGACCGCCTCGCCCTCATCGACCTCCTGCACCTGATTCTCGAAGACAGCGGCGCCTGGGGTTTTCTCAGCTTTGGCGAGCGCGGCGAGCAGGCCGTGGCCAATGTGGAAAAGTTTCTCGATCTGGCCCGCACTTTTACCACCGGCGGTTTTCGCACCCTCTCCGATTTTATCGCCCACCTCGATCTACTCATCGCCGAAGAACAGCGCGAAGGAGAAGCACAATTGACTTCGGCCGACGATGAGGCCGTGCAGGTTCTCACAGTCCACGCCTCCAAGGGCCTGGAGTTCCCCATCGTCTGCGTCCCCGACCTGGACGGCAAGTTTAACCTGACCGCCAGCGACGCTCTCTTGCTCGACCGCGACCTGGGCATCGGCCTGTCGGCGCTCGACCCGGAGGACAACTTCCGCCGCCGCCCCTCCTTCCTGCGCACCCACATAGGCCAATTGCAGCAGCGCAAAGCCATTGCCGAAGAAAAACGCCTGTTTTACGTTGCCGCCACCCGAGCGCGCGATCACCTATTGCTCAGCGGCCGCCTGCACCCCGAACACTTCGATCCCGACATTTCCCCAGAAGCAGTGCGCGACCGCCTCAGTTGGATTTGCCTTGGGCTGGGCCTGTTACAAGAGGACGTGCGCCGCGGTGAGAAGACGTTTGTAGAAGACGGCCAAAATCACACCGTGCGAATTTTTACAGATGCCGAACAAATTCCCGTAGACGTATCCTCCCGGCGGACTAGACCCTTTTCCCAAGGAGATTTAGATGCACTAGCCGCCGAGGCGGCGCCGGGCAACTCGGCGGCGCTGCCGGCCGGCCTCGAGCCGGTAACACCGACCGCGACTACTCCACAGTACTCCGCCACTCAACTGGTGCTTTGCGAACGCGATCCCCAAGAGTATGTCTACCGCTATGTTCTGGGTTTGCCCGAAACCTGCCTGCCCGGATTTTCCGAAAAACGCCGCGATGCCCTGCTCTTTGGCGAAGTAGCCCACGCCGCCCTAGAGGAATTCACGCGCTCCCCAAATATAGATGTAGAACGCTGCATCGAACGCCTCTTATTGGAAACCACCATTGCCGATCCCCATCGGCAAAAAGAGATGCGCCGCGATGTACTCGAATTGCTCAATCGCTTTGCCGCTTCGTCCTTTGGCCGCCAAATTCTGGCCACCCCCTCAAATCGCGCCGAACAGTCGTTTGTGCTCAGATTTAAGGAGGGCCTTATAACGGGAACCATCGACCTCCTTGTCCAAAGCGGGGAAAATTGGCAACTCTACGACTATAAAACCAATCGCATCAAACCGCGCGAAGTAGAGGCCACCGCCCGGCAATATCGCCGCCAAATGGAGATATACGCCCTATTCCTGCACCGCCTCTACCCCAAACAACCGCACTACGAGGCGACTATATATTTTACCCATGTCGACGCGCCCCACACTTTTGTTTTTACCGCGGCGGAACTATTGCAAGCGCAAGAAGAAATCGAGCAAGTCATCGCTCGCTTGGCAAGGCTTGACGCACTCGCTACTTGCGATTTGCCCTCTGCACTCGAGGCAATATAGCATGCCCAAACTCGATCTAAATATTGAGTGCGATGTTTTGGTTGTGGGCGGCGGTCTGGGCGGCACGGCAGCCGCCCTGCGCGCCGCCCGCACGGGGTGTCGGGTCTGCCTCACCGAAGAGACCTATTGGATTGGCGGCCAGTGCACGGCGCAGGGCGTGGCCGCACTGGCCGAACCCCCAACAATAGAAACTTTTGGCGGCACGGCCGCCTACTGCGAATTCCGCGACCAAGTGCGCTCTATCTACCTGGACAATTACCACCTTTCCGCCGGCGCCCAAAATACCCCGCACCTCAACCCCGGCGCCGGCTGGGCCAGCGGCCTCTGCTTTGAACCCAGAGTGGGCCTGGCCGCCCTCTTGTATATGGCCACTCCCGAAATTGAAGCCGGGCGTTTGCAAATCTTCTACGGCGCCAAGGCGACAAATATAGACGTGCACAACGAAACCGTGCGTTCGGTTCACGTCGCCCAGCCCGACTACGACCGCTTGCTCCAGTTCCACTGTGCCTATGTGCTCGATGCCACCGAACTGGGCGACCTCTTGCCCCTGGCCGACATACCCTATGTCTTTGGCGCCGAATCAAAAGACGATACCGGCGAACCCCACGCCCGCCCAGAAGGTCCCGACCCACAACTAGTGCACCCCTTCTCTTTTCCCTTGGCGCTGGACTTCTGCCCCGGACAAGATCACACCATTGCCAAACCCCAAAACTACGAGTACTACCGCGACAACCAGCCTTTTACCACTGCCTTGCACTGGGATGGACAAGCACATCACTTTGGTTTCTGCAAAACCACTAACCGTTCTCCCGGTGCCCTCCGGGCCCATCACCGAATTTTCGCCGCCGATAATTTTGTCGATGCGGAGCGCGATTTAACCGTCGTCAATTGGCCCTGCAATGCCTACAGGACCAGCCACCCCATTGATGACCCCTCTGCCCAACAACTCGCCCTGCGCCAGGCCAAGGAGCTAAGCCTAGGGATACTCTATTGGCTACAGACAGAAATCCCGCGCGACGATGGTAGCGGCAGAGGTTACCCCGAGTTGCGCTTGCGCGGCGATGTCATGGGCACTGACGACGGCCTCTCCCAACACCCCTATGTCCGCGAATCGCGGCGCATCATAGCGCGCAAAACCATATTGGAACAGAACATCTCCGCCGCTTGTCAACCCGGCGCTCGCGCCGCCTTCTGCAACGACAGCATAGGTTTAGGGCACGGCCCCGCCGAGTTATTTGACGTGCTCGGCAACGGAACCTTTGTTCTACCCGCCAAACCCTTTCAAATTCCTCTCGGCGCCCTCGTCCCCCAGCGGGTGGCCAATCTGCTGCCAGCCTGCAAAAATATAGGTTCCACCCACATCACCCTTAATTATTGCCGCTCGCACTCGGTCGAATGGAATATCGGTGAAGCGGCCGGCGCCCTGGCCGCCTTCTGTCTGGGCCAGCGCCAACCGCCCGCAGTTGTATGCGACAACACCGACCTGCGCCGCCAATTCCAGATGCAATTGCTGCGCGCTGGTATCCCCCTCTATTGGTACGAAGACGTGCCGTCCACACACTCTGCCTCAGCCGCCTGTCAGTTGCTCGCCCAAACGGGCATTTGGCCTGGGGCAGATGACCACCTTCTTTTTTCTCCCGAAAAGGTCGTAGAGTCAGGAACAGCAGAACACTTATTGGCATCCGCGGATTTGCCGCCCGAAGCGATTGGCGCTGAGAGAAAAACGCGGGCGCGATTGGCACAACACATTGCCGATCTCAAATTCTCTTTCTCGTAGTAGCACGACGATGTCATTCAGAACAATGCCTCCTTCCTCGCCGCATCCCCCTTCCATGCCTATATCTGTACTTTGAAACACCGTACATTCTAC
>CAXGRO010000571.1:0-4115 GCA_964012055.1 uncultured bacterium | reverse complement strand
CGCTGGAACGGCACCGGCGGTTTTTGCGCCTTTAACGGCAGCCGCTTTGCCGACGGCTTTACCCGCTCGGCCCAAACCGCTCTCGACATCGCCCCCCAAATCATCTGCAACGGCCACGGCAACATCTACCGCTTTGCCGCCGGCCACTACCGCCGCATTTTGCGCTGGTCCGCCAAAGCCGAAAAAGCGGTGCAGGACCTGTGCCCTTCGGCCGCCTGGCTGGCCGACTACGACTGCCGCGCCCTGCGCTGGCAACCCTTTGTCAGCCGCGCCAGGTCGACCCCTTTCGCACCGACCGCCCAGAGGCGACGCCGCACCGCATGCAACGCCTGCCGTCGCTGCCCTTCTCGGGCCCACCCGACGCCCCCGCCTCCACCACCCAAGTCGCCGACGACCGCGTCGTCCCCCCACCCCCCGCCGTCGCCGATAGCACCGACGCCATTCTCGACCGGGGCAAAGCAGAGCAATTTAAAACGGCGCCGGTCCCCATGGCCGACATCGACTCGCTGTCCATCGCCGCAGTGCACAAACTGGCGGAACAGTACGAAACCTACGCCCGCTTCTATTTGCCCGACTCCAACCTCGGCGACGCCGCTTCGCAAAACCAGGCCAGGGCCAAAGAGATAATAGAACGCGCCATCGCCGCCATGGGCAGGCGCCAGGCCCTGCTCGCCATTACCCAAATGCGCGCCAAGTTTGGGTTCAATCATATCGGCACATCGTCCCGGGCAGGCGACAGTACAAGATCGTTCCACCCTACACCTACCCGATGAAGTACTGGCACTACAAAGGACTGGACGCCTTTACCAGCAAACCCATCAAAGTACAGATCTCCCTCGACCCGAACTTCCCCAACCCTGCCTACGCCCTGCTCAACCCGCCAGAAAGGAGCATTTTTTCCCATCTATTCATCAATCGCTGGTACCTCTTTACCGCATTTGAACAAGGACATAAAGCAAAGCTGCGCCAGAAAGGCGAAGCCGCCCACTGGCACTTCATCAACCGCTTCTTTGGCGAGGGCATCAAACTCCACTACCGCGACTGCCGCCGCGCCTTCTACGACAGCCTCCAACAAAGCTTGCAATTGGGCGCCACCTACGACCGCCCCTTCCACCTGCACACCCCCTTCGTCGACAAGTGGAAAACCGAAGTCGTCGCCCTCGGGATGGAATTGGACGTCCCCTACGCCCAGACCCACACCTGCTACGAGGGCAAACGCCCCGCCTGCGGCCGCTGCGACGTCTGCACCGAACGCATTAACGCTTTTAAAGCCAACGGAATCGAAGATCCACTGGAGTACGAGATCGACATCTCCTGGTCTCAGTAAATTTCTATCTCGTATTGTAAATTCTCTAATTTTCCCGATCTTTCTCCCTATGGAAAACCAACCCTCGCCAGCGCCCAGCGAAATCCCTGACGAGACCCCCGAGCGCCTCCCCATCTGGCGCCCCGACGGCCAAATTCTGCAAATCAACGAAATCTTCTACTCCATCGAGGGCGAAGGCCTGCGCGTCGGCCAACCCACCACCTTCGTGCGCCTGGCCAAGTGCAACCTGCGCTGTAAATTCTGCGATACCGAATTCGACGAATACAGCGAAATGGGCCTGCGTGAAATCGCCGCCGAAGTGGCCTTGCACCCAACCCATTGGGTCTGCTTTACCGGCGGCGAACCCCTGGGCCAAAACTTGCAACCCCTGGCCCAATTGCTGCGCGACAAGGGCTACCGCCTGCACATCGAAACCAACGGCGTCGTCGCCCCCAACCCCGACCTCTTCGACCTCATAGACCACTGGACCGTGTCGCCCAAACGCCACCCCGTCGTCGCCGGTTTTAAACGCATCACCGAACTCAAATACGTCGTCGGCAAGTCCTTTCGCGAAGACCGCGTGCAGGAAGATTTGGCCGACCACGTCTACCTGCAGCCCGAATCCTCCGAACCGCGCTACATACAAAAAGCGCTGGAGATCCTCACCCGCCACCCCAACTGGCGCCTGTCGTGCCGTATCCACAAAGTCATCGGCTTGCCCTAACCACAGGAGACCCGCCGTGAAAATAACCCGCGTCGAACCGCTGCACCTGCGCCTGCCCCAAGTTGAAGAAGTCGCCGATGGCACCCAGGACTGCCTGCTGGTGCGCCTGCACACCGACGCCGGCCTCACCGGCCTGGGCGAAGTGGTCTCCTGCTCCTACGTGGCGCGCTCGGTCGTCGAAGCGCCGCGCTCGGCCCCTTTCCGCCACGGCCTGGCGGCCATCGTCGAAGGCATGGACACCGGCGACATCAACGCCGTGCTCGAAGCTATGATCGCCGGCACCAATTGGTACGGACCCGGCGGCGTCGCGCGCCACGCCATGAGCGGCATCGACATGGCCCTGTGGGACATCAAAGGCAAGGAGCAGGGCCAACCCGTGCGCCGGCTGCTCAACCCCAACGCCGTCGACGCCGTGCCCTGCTACGCCAGCGTCCTATGGCCCGCCGAACCCGAATTGGTCGCCGCCTCGGCGCAAGGCTTTCTCAACCAGGGCTACCGCGCCGTAAAATACGGATGGGCGCCCATGGGCCCCGACATCGAATTGGACGAAGCTCTGGTCGCCGCCGCGCGCCAGGCCCTGGGCGATGGCGTCGACCTGATGGTGGACGCCGGCCGCGCCTGGGACGCGGCCACCGCCATGCGCCGCGTCGACCGCTTTCGCCCCTACAACCTGTTCTGGCTAGAAGAACCGCTCAAACCTTTCGACACCGCCGGCCACCGCGAACTCTGCGAGCTCTCTTCCATCCCCATCGCCGGCGGCGAAGCCCTCACCCTGGTCGAGGAGTACGAAACCCTAATGCGCGAGGGACGCATCCACATCGTGCAACCCGATTTGGGGCGCGTCGGCGGCATCACCGGCGGCCAGCGCATCGCCGCCCTGGCCCAAGAAATCGGCTCCTGGCCTGTGCCCCACGCCTATGGCACCGGCGTGCTGCTCGCCGCCTCGGCCCAGTGGACCGCAGCCAGTCCCCGGCCTTTAACCGAATACACCCGCGCCCCCTCGCCCCTAGCCCAAAATTTGGTGCGCCACGACATCGCCTTCCGCGACGGGCACCTGCACCTGCCGGACGCACCCGGCCTCGGTGTCGAACTGGACGAATCTGTAGTGGAAAATTATAGAGTATAATAAACAGACCGGTTAGCTATTCCGAACTGGACGTCAATTCTGATGACTCCTAAATCCAAATCATTTAAGAGTGACATCGCCACCCCCCTAACCCCAGAACAAATCCGCCTTTTCCGCCACAACGGATTCCTCAAATTGCCGCACCTCCTCCCCCAAGAAACTGTAAAAAACCTCAAAGCCGCCGCCTGGGCCGACCTCAAAAACGAAGTCGAGCCCGTCGTCCACAGCCCCGACGGCCAGCCCGTGCGCCTCTCCCAGCTCATGGACCGCGACAACGCCATCTTCCGCCAGGTCGCCACCAGCACCACCGTGCTTGATCCCCTAGAATCCATCCTGGGCCCCAACATCGAAATCGTCAAAAACCGCCACAACCACGCCACCCTCAACCTCGCCTCCAAAAACACCGACCGCTTCCACCGCGACATCACCCAGTGGAGCCAACCGCTGACCACCGTCATCTTCTATTTGGAAGAAACTCACCTCGACAACGGCTGGATCCAGCTCATCCCCGGTTCCCACCTGCTGCCCGGCATCAACTACCTGCACAAAATCGACCTGGAGCCCTGGGTCGTCGAATCGGGCATCGTCCACCAGGCCGTGCCCATGCCCGCCGGCGGCCTGTTGCTCATCGACAGCCTCGTCTTCCACCGCATTGGCACCAACCACACCCCCAACACCCGCATGAGCATGACCGTCGGCTACCGCAGCGTCGACGAACTGGCCGGCGTCGAAGACCCCAAATGTCTCCTGGCCCGCGGCGCCCGCACCTACATCGGCAACGACCAGACCAAAATACCACTCGAATAAGGAGAGATCTCTGCCATGCCATCCGTCCTCGAAACCTACAAATTCGACGAACTCACCTGGCCCGAAGTCAACGAAGCCGTGGCCCTGGGCAAAATCCCCATCATGCCCACCGGCTCCGTCGAACAACACGGCCACCACCTGCCCCTAAAAGT
>CAXGRO010000570.1:0-4115 GCA_964012055.1 uncultured bacterium | reverse complement strand
TCTCTTACTCAAAAGACGCGCGAAGAACGCGCAATTTTAAGACGGCTTCTTAGGACTTTTGTTAAATTCAGTGGAGTTGACGAGCGACTTGGTGGCGCTTTGGGTGGCGGTGGACATATGGTTAATAACTGTGCTAGTTCCAATATGTTTTAGTAATTGGTAAGGATAGTATGGCGTGATACTTGCAGATATGAAAATTATCGTTACCGGTGCCGCCAGCGGTATGGGGGCTTACTTTGCCCGCCAGTTGGCGGCTGCCGGTGCTCAGGTCGTTGCTGGGGATGTCGACGGGGGAGGCCTTGAAAAGCTCAGCGCTAGCAGCGAAGGTCTGCCCGGCGCGGTTTACACTCATTCCCTCGATGTGACCCGGGAAGAAGAGACCGCCGCTTTTGTCGACTGGGCTTTTGCCGCTATGGGTGGTCTCAATGGTTTAATCAACAACGCCGGCATTTTGCGCGATGGCTTGCTGGTGAAAAAGGATCGCCACAGCGGCGAAATAAGCAAGCTGACGCGGGCCGACTGGCAGGCCGTTATCGATGTAAACCTCACCGGCGCTACCTGGATTGTGCGCGACGCCGTCGCCAAAATGGCCGAAACTCAGGTCGCCGCCGGCGTCGTCGTCAATATGTCTTCGCTGTCGCGCCACGGCAATCGGGGGCAGTCCAATTACGTGGCCGCCAAGGCCGCCCTGGCTGCCAATACTGCTACCTGGGCGCGCGAGTTTGCCCCTTTTGGCATTCGCGTCGGGGCGCTGGCCCCGGGCCTGATTGAGACGCCGATGACCCAGGGCATGCACGAGAAAGCGCGCGCGGCGCTGGTCGCCACCGTGCCGCTGGGTCGCATTGGCGCGCCGCAAGACGTGTGGCTGGGGGTGAAGTTCATCATTGAGAACGACTATTTCACCGGCCGCTGCATCGACATCGACGGCGGCCTGAACATGGTGTAATGCAAAGGGTGATGCCATGAGCGACAACGTCTACCGCACCGAGCTGACGCCGGTGGCCTTTTTGCGGCGCAACGCCGCCGTCTTTCCCGAACGGATTGCCATAGTCCACGGCCAGCGCCGCATCACCTACGCCGAGTTTGAAGACCGCGTCAACCGCCTGTGCGCGGCCTTGCTCGACGCCGGCCTAGAAAAACACCAGCGCGTCGCTTTCCTCTCGCCCAACACCCCCGCCCTGCTCGAAGCCCACTTTGCGGTGCCGGCCGCCGGCGGCATTCTGGTGGCTATCAACACCCGTCTCAACACCCAGGAGATTGAATACATCCTGCAAGACTCGGGGGCGCGCTTCCTCTTTGTCGATCGCGAGTTGTACCCCCTGGTCGCGGATCTCGACCTCAGCGCCTTACAGGTGATACACATCCACGATACGGGCGAGGACGGCGATCCCTACGAAGCCCTGCTGGCCGCCGCCGCGGCAGAGCCGGGCCCCGACCTGCTGGAAGACGAAGAAGAGCCGATCTCGATGAACTACACCTCCGGCACCACGGGCCGCCCCAAGGGCGTGCTCTACACCCACCGCGGCGCCTACCTCAACGCCCTGGGCGAAGTGATTGAGACCGGCATGAGTTTCGACAGCGTCTATTTGTGGACCCTGCCCATGTTCCACTGCAACGGCTGGTGTTTCACCTGGGCAGTGACGGCGGTGGCCGGCACCCACGTCTGCCTGCGCGAGATCGACCCCGAGCGCATCTGGGAATTGCTGCACGAAGAGGGCGTGACCCACTACAACGGGGCACCCACGGTGCAGATCATGCTGGTCAACAGCCCCCGCTCTCGGCGCCTGGAGCGCCCGGTGACCGTCACCATTGCCGGGGCGCCGCCTTCCCCCACCCTGCTGGGCCAATTGCAGGAGCTCAATTTCCGCCCCATCCACGTCTACGGCCTCACCGAAACCTACGGCCCCATCTCGGTCTGCGCCCAGCAGTCGGAGTGGGATGCTCTGCCCCTCGAAGAACAGGCGCGTTTGCAGGCGCGCCAGGGCCAGAGCTACGTGGTGGCCGACCGCGTGCGCGTGGTCGACGACAACACCCGGGACGTGCCGCGCGACGGCCAGACCATGGGCGAAGTGGTGATGCACGGCAACAATGTCATGAAGGGATATTTCAACCAGCCCGAAGCCACCGCCGAAGCCTTCCGCGACGGCTGGTTCCACTCCGGCGATCTGGCGGTGTGGCACCCCGACGGCAACATCGAGTTGCGCGACCGCAAAAAAGACATTATCATCTCCGGCGGCGAGAACATCTCCACCATCGAAATAGAACAAACCGTAGCCCGCCACCCCGACGTACTGGAGTGCGCCGTAATCGCCGTGCCCCACGAAAAATGGGGCGAGCGCCCCAAAGCCTTCGTCACCCTCAAAGAGGGCGCCGAGGTCACTCCCGAAGCCCTCATCGCCTTTTGCCGCGACCACCTGGCCCACTTTAAATGTCCGGACGAGGTGAAATTGGGTCCCCTACCTAAAACCTCTACCGGCAAGGTGCAAAAGTACGTGCTGCGCGAGAAAGAGTGGGAGGGCCGCGACAGGCGCATTAATTAGATGGTGGTAGGACTACGAGATCCTTGATGATATGGGCAGGCCGCCCTGGGACTCACAAAGCACCGCCGGCAAAACCGCCGCCCGTGCTACAGGTAAACGCCCATCTTTTAAACTCAATTCAACCCCATCATCGACAAAGTATAGACAATATCGTCCTTCAGTTCCGTGGACCACTTGTCAAACTCCTCCCGGTTGAGCCCCGTATCTTCAAACCAAGTATCGTCGATCTCTGGAATTTGCATGTCGGAGCGAAACATGCCGTAGCCCAACTCGTAGCTGGCGGCGTCGGCGATGCGGATGACGCGCTGCGACAGTTTGCCCTGTGGCGTCTTGAGCCTGGAGAGAATGGTGTCGAGCGGCCAGTGGTGGCGGCCGATGACGTTGGTGAGGATTACCGGAAAGTGCCAGGCGACCGCCGCGTGTAGCCCGGCGTCGGCGTGCGAAACCCCGATGACATTGGTTTCGGCCTCGACCAGAGAGCAGCGCTCTTTGGCAATCTCATCCACTACCTGTTCGGCCTCCTCGGCAAAGTAGAGGCTCATCAACACCTTGCCCAGATCGTGCAGCAAGCCGGCGGCAAACATAACGCCGCTAAACTGTATTTGTTTGGCGGTGCTGCGCAGGGCGTGGCAGCGGCGGGCGGTGAGGCGGGCGATGGTGCCCACCGCAAAGCAGTGCCGGGTTAGGCGCTTCATGTCGAAGTCGGCCGGCAGCGAATTGAGCGTGTCAAAAACTTTGGCGGCCACCACCGTATTGCCGATGGCGTTGAGGCCCACCTGCTTGCAGGCGTCCTCTATGGTGCTCACCTTGCCGGAGACGCCGTACTGGGGGCTGTTGGCCAGTTTGATGACGTTGGCGGCAATGGGCGGGTCGGTGTTGACGATTTGGGCCAATTTTTCAAAGGTGACGTCGGGGTCGCGCAGCGCGTCCTGTACCCGGACGGCCACTTCGGGCAGGGAGGGCACTTTGAGGGTTTTGTTGACCAGCGACTTTAGTTTGCCCTCGCCGGCTTTCTTGCCTTCCTTGGCCAATTCTTCGAGCAGGGCGCGGCGCTTGGCCAGGGCCTGTTCTATGTGGTCGAGCAGCTTTTCGCCGCCCGCCTCCAACTCTTCGTCCTTGATATAAACGTAAAATACCAGCGACAGTTCGCGGAATTGCAGGGCGTAGAGTTTAACCGTGCTCTGCTGCTGGTTGGCGCTGCAAATGAGGATGGGCGGGATGTCGGCGACATTGTAGCGCTGGTACTTGAGCAGCAGCATGCGAATGAACTTGAGTCCGTCCTCTTCGCCGTGGTCGATGTGGGTGTTGGTTGATGATCAATTCCACATCGTCGTTGGCCTGAACGTGGGTGAGAGCCGCGCGCGAGGCACCCAGCACGACGGTGTCGTGCTGGGTGCCTTTGATGAGTTGCTCCAGCAGGCCGGCGCGCTTGCTGTCTTTTTCGAGGATGAGGATCATTTTGATTTGGGTACTGCTGTTTAACTTTTGGCGTAGCGCAATTACACTTAGAAAAGTCGTAAATATCAATACAGTGGACATTTTTTGACAAAAAAGTGCCGTTTCCTCAGGTTGGTA
>CAXGRO010000569.1:0-4120 GCA_964012055.1 uncultured bacterium | reverse complement strand
CGATAAAACCCCACACCACCGAGGGGATGGTGGCCAGCAGCTCGACCAGAACCTTGAGAAATTCGCGGGTTTTGCCGGTGGCGAATTCGGCGATAAAGATGGCGCCGCCCAGCGAGAAGGGGATGGCCACCACCATGGCCAAAACGGTGACGCTGGCGGTGCCGGCCATCAGCGCCAAAATGCCGAACTCGGGCTCGTCTTCGTCGCTGGGGAACCAGTAGGGCGTGGTGAAAAATTCCCCCCAGTCCATCTGGGCGACAAAGGCATACCCCTCTTTGGTGATGAAGATGAAGATGCCGATGATGAAGACGATGGCCGAGATGCCGCAGATGAAGACCAGTAGTTGCACGGCTTTGTCGATGTACCAGTCGGGCGTGCGGCGGTCGAAGTCCTGGGCCGGGGGATCGGTGGTGCCTTGTGCGGGACTAGTGTGACTCATTTCAGGTGGCCTCTTCGCCGCGCAGAGTGATCATCAAGTCGCGCACCTGCAGGGCCAGATCGCGGTACAGAGTTTCGAACTGCGTTTTGTTTTGCGCGGCGTCCGGGCCGGCCGGCGGCGCCCCCACGTCCCACGCCAGTGCGGCGGTGCGGAAGGGGATGCGCTCCAGGTACGACTTGACCGGTCCTTGCAGACTGACGATGACGTGGTAATCGGCCAATTCGGCGGCCGGGTCCAGTGCCTGGGGGGCGTGATCCTCCAGTGAGAGGCCGCGTTCCTGCAAGAATTCGAGCAGCTCGCCGTTGACGGCGGTGGCTTGCCGACCGGCGCTGTGGTAGACGCCGCTGTTGGGAAAGTTCTTGCGGGCGATGGCCTGGGCCATGGGGCTCAGGGTCGAATTGTCTTCGTCGAGGAAGAGGACGCGGTAGACCTTGGCGGCCTTGGTTTGTCCGCTAACCGCAAACACCGTTTCTTCGCAGATGTTCTTGGCCTGATCGGCGACGCGGCCGAGGCTGTTGAAGACCGCGATGTGGGCGAACAGGTCCTTCACGCCGATGTTGTCCCCCTCATTTACCAGGTTGTTAAAAATGTCTTCGAAGCGGCGCCGCACCCCTTCCGCCTCCCCCATGGTTTGCTCGGCCAGGTCGGTGTTGTTGTCGTTGAAGGCGGCGACGGCCTGGCTCAAGATGCGCCGCGATTCGGCGGTCATGCTTTCCATCTGCTGCGCCACTGTAGCTGCCGGGGGGTGCCCGACTTGGGCGGTTTCGCGGCAGATGGTTACGGCGTAATCGCCGATGCGTTCCAGTTCGAGGTTGACGCGCATGACCGCCGAGACAAAGCGCAGGTGGCCGGCGCTGGGCAGGTGCACGGCGATAAAGCCGTGGCAGATGCGGTCGAGCTCGCGGCTGGCGCGGTTGATGGGCAAATCGCCCAACATCACCGCGTAGGCCTGTTCGTCGCTGCCGGCGAGCAGGGCCTGGGTCGCGTTTTCGAGGGCGGTTTCCACCGCCTGCGCCAGGTTTGCGAGCTTGTCGCTGATCTGCGCCAGGTCGTTTTGCAGGCGTTCTTCGTATTGGGCCATACCGGCGTTCTCCGCAGGGGGTAAAAGACGGCTGCAGCTAGCGGCCGTGCTCGGCGTTAATTAGTCTTGCTTGCACTCCACGTCGCGCACCGGGGCGTAGCCTTTTTCCTGGATGATGCATTGGCCCTCGTCGCTCAAGATCCAATCGAGGTAGTTCTTGATTTCGCCCTGGGGTTCGCCGTCGGTGTACATGAGCAGGGGCCGGGCGATGGGGTAGCTGCGGTTGGACGCGGTTTCGACCGTGGGGCTGACGCAGGGCTGGCCGTCTTCTTGGGTGATGCAGGCCATCTTGATGTGGTCGGTGGCGTAGGCCAGGCCGCTGTAGCCGATGGCGCAGGGGGTCTTTTCCACCAGGTCGACCACGTCCTTTGAGCCGTGCATGTCCAGGGTGCCCTGGCGGTATTTGGTCTTGCCGAGCACGGCCTTCCTAAAGTAGGTGTAGGTGCCCGAGTTGTTCTGGCGGCTGACCACGACGATGGCGTTGTCTTTGCAGCCGGGCACTTCAATGCCCAAGTCGCTCCAGTTTTGGTATTCTTTACCGCGCGCGTAGATCTTTTTGAGCTGGTCTATACTCAGCGATTTGGCCGGGTTGTCCGCATGGATGAACACCGCCAGCGCGTCGTAGCCGACGATGTGCTCCACCGGCGTCTGGCCGCGCTTTTTGGCCAGGTCGATCTCCTTCTTTTTCATCTGGCGGCTGGCGTTGGCAATGTCGACCGTGCCGTTGATCATGGCGGCAATGCCCGTGCCCGAGCCGCCGCCGGACACGGCGATGGCGACCTCCTGCATTTTTTTGCTGTAGGCCTCGGCCCAGGCCTGGGCGACGTTGACCAGGGTGTCGGAGCCTTTGTTCTGTATGGTGGTGCGGGCCTGGGCGTTGAGGGTGAACAGGGCTATGCTCAGGGTGAGCGATAGGGCGACGAGGCGTTTGCGGTTCATCGGGGTTCCTTCTTATTGGGCGTCGAATAGATTTGGTCTGATGCGACGGTAGGTTGCAATTGTGTTACAGCAGATAATTTCTGAATTTTGCCAGGTAAGTCAATAGCTCCGCTGCGCGCCCACATCACCGAAGGAATGGCATCGCGGGCACACCGGTGCCCGCAGACCAGGTGCGGGCGGCGCGGCAGCGCATTCTGAAGTGGGTGGACGTATTGGCCGGGCACGGCTACATCAACTGGCCGGACGGCAGCCGCCCGGCCCCGGCCCGCGAGTCAATCGACGATGTTTCGCCTTTTCTGTTGGAACTGGTCAGACGCCCGCTGGAGGCGTTGTCCATAGAAGAACTGGCGGAGCTGGCGGCCCGCATGACACTGCAGGCGCGACTGCTGGGCATCTCGACGCTGCAGCCGGTGGTGGACGAGACCGCCGATCCCCTCCTGCACGAGGCCGCGCAGCTGGCGCTGGGCGGGACCGAGCCGGCGGTTTTGCAGGACCTGCTCGAAACGCGCCTCAAGCGCGCCGTTTTGCCCCAGCAAGAGGCGCGCTGCGCCATGATTGTCGAGGCCGCGATGGCGATTCAGTCGGGCGACCACCCGGATATCATCCGCCACAAAATGGGCACTTTTTATCAGAGCCAGTTGGAGCAGGCGCCCCAAGAGGAAGGGCCCGGCCAGCTCACCATCGACCAATGGGCGCAGCGGCTGCGGCAAGAGCCCCTAGCGCAGATGGACTTTGACCAGGTCGCCGGCTTGCTGACGGACCTGGGCACCCTGGCACACAACAAAAGCATCGAGGTTTTTAAACCGCTGCCCGGAATCTTAAAAGGGCATTGCGATACAGCTTCTGAGGTTTTGCGGCACGTGCTGGATATGATGCTGGCCGGGACCGATCCCGACCAGGTGATGGATACCCTGGAGACCCAGGTCCAGTTGCGGCTCGCCGAGCTGGAGAAAGTATACCGGATGGTCGTTGAAGGCGTACTAGCGATGCAGCGCGGCGACAACCCCGCATGGCTTGCCGGCAAAGTGCGGGGCGAGTTGCATGAAGAACTGGAGAAAGTCCACCAAATGATCATCGAGGGCGAGATGGGCGCGCAGAAGGGCAAGAGCCGCGAAGAGATCGTTGAGAGAGTGCGGCGGATGGCGGGTTACCAGATTTGAGCAGGCTGATTCAATGCCCCATGCTCTGGTGCAAACGCTGCTGCAAGAGCTGCGATAAATCGCGCACCAGGTCGGGGTGGTCGGCGGCGACGTTGTGCAATTCGTTTGGGTCGTTTTGCAAATCGTAGAGTTCCGCGCCGTCCTGGTGATTGAGTATCACTTTGTGCGCGGCGGTGCGCACGCATTGGAAATTGTGCAGGGCGCCGACCGTCTCGCTGCGGTGGGCGTCGGCGTCTAAAAGAGCCGCCACATCAAAGCGGGCGATAAGACACCCTACACCCCTTGACCCGATCCCCTAAAAGGCCCTTTATAGTTCCCCTACACACCCTGACGCCGATCGAAGTGGGCGTCAACAAAAAAGAAAGATTCACATGCCTAGCAGACCGATTCAGATACTGCTTGTAGCCGCGCATCCCGCCGACAGCTTCGACCAGGCTGGCGGTACCCTCGCGCACCATGTCGAACGCGGCGACAAAGTAACCGTGGCGATCGCCACGACCG
>CAXGRO010000568.1:0-4121 GCA_964012055.1 uncultured bacterium | reverse complement strand
GCCGCCTGCACAACGGCGACCTCTACGTCGCCTTTAGCGCCGGCTACGGCCACGCCTCCTGGGTCAACCCCCGCCCCGACCTGCCCCCCCCGAATACGCCGAGTACATGGACCGCCTACTGCCCGGCGGCAGCACCTGGAACGCCCCCAGTGGCGGCCACATCATGTGGACCCGCAGCCGCGACGATGGGGCCACCTGGACCCGGCCGCGCGATTTGGCGGTGCTGCCCAACGCCTACGTCCCCGGCGCCATCGCCCAGATGAGCGACGGCACTATGTACATGGCCACCCTCATCCAGCGCAGCCACTTCTACGCCGGGCGCATTTCGTCCGACCCTCTGGAATTTTTGCGCCTCATGCACCAGCACTTCCCCGAAGCTCTCGCCGTCTTTTGCAGCCGCGACAACGGCGAGAGCTGGCGCGAGGTGGGCCGCACCAGCGGCCCCTTTCTGACCCGCCTGCAACATCCTTGCTCGCCCACCGAAGCCAAAGACGGTTCCCTGCTCATGCTCGTCGACGGCCACGCCGCCGCGGCCGCCACCCCAACGCGCTGGGTCAACGCCCTGCTGCGCTCTACCGACGGCGGCGCCACCTGGCACACCCGCTCGATCTTTGGCCATTCCGCCTACGACATGGAAGAGGGCCACCTGGCCTACATGCCCGACGGCAGGCTGGCGACGGCATCGCGCCCCTGGGGCCTGTGGACTTCCAGCGCCGACGAGGGCCTGACCTGGTCGGATCCCAAACCACTGCTGGACCTCTCTCAAACAAGCGCCGAACGCCCCCACCCCAGCGCCGTAAAAAAGGGCGACTTGCTGGTGACCTCGGACGGCGCCGCCGTGCTGCTGACCTGCGGCGGCCCGGGCGGCAACGGCCAGGTCCTCTACAGCCGCGACAGCGGCGACACCTGGGTCAAGCCGGCGCCCGACCGCGGCTTCCAGGCCGACCGCTTTGCCTACTACCCCAGCGCCTGCGCGCTACCGGACGACAGCATCTTTATGGTGGGCGACCACCAGGGTTTCCCCAACCAGCACGGCCCCTTTGGCGCCGAGGTAGTGGCCACGCGCTTTCGCATCCTCTCCAAAGAAGAAGGAGAGGGCATCGAAACCCTACCCATCGCCGGAGAATTGCACGAACCCTGGGCGACGGAAAAAGACGCGGCCGAGCAGGCCGATAAGAAAATGGCAAGATAGAGGAAGGAAAACCATGGACCAGGAATCACTGAGCCACGAAGACGCCTACTGCCTCGACGTCGCAGGCTACCTCATCGTCCCCAACGTCCTCACCAACCAGGAAGTCCAAGCCTGCAACCAGGCCCTTGACCAGACCGACCGCACCGCCGGCATGCTCGATTGGCCCGCCCCCCTCTGCAACCCCTTCGCCAGGCTGCGCGACCACCCCGTGCTCACCTGGTACTTAGAACAAATCTGCTTCGCTCCTCCCCGCCTCGACCGCGCCCCGCAACTCATCAACGCGACCACCGCCGCTCCCCTGATCGGCGGCAACGAACCCCGCGACTGGTCGCGCGCCTACTGCCAGCAAGACGACGTGCAGTTTTGCCAGGGCGTACTGGCCGTGTGGGCTCTGGCCGATGTAACCGAAGGCGACGGCGGCTTCACCCTGATCCCGGGCAGCCACAAAAGCGCCGTACAAACCCCCGCCGACGTTTTGGACGGCACCGACGACATGGGCCTGGGCGTACAACCGCCCCTCAAAGCGGGCGACTTACTGCTGTGCGTCGAAAACGTCCTGCACGGCGTGCGCGCCTACAACGGCAAAGACCCGCAACGCCTGCTCGCCTTCGGCTACATCGGCAGGCTGACGCGCAGCTCCAACGAGGTTGATGTTAAAGAACTGGAACCGCCCAAATGGGCCGACGAAATGACCCCGGAACAGCGCATCGTAATGGGCCTGGAACGCGCCTACCCGCTGCCCGCAATCCTCTCGGACGGACAAACGAATCAGATCGACCCAAACGCCGGCATCTTCCACCCCGCCACCCACATCCGCGACCCAAACTCGCAAATCGACGAGAAGGAGTTTTACTTCTGGGACCTGTGCGGCCATCTGGTAGTGCGCGGCGTTATGGACGCGGCGTGGCTGGCGGCGGCCAACGCCGCCATCGATCACTTCGCCGACCGCATCGAAACGGGCGGCGACGCCGCCCGCGATTCCAAACGCCTGGCGGGGGACGGCCTGGCGTCGCTGCGCGGCCTCTTTGAACTGCCCCACCCCCATTGCGAGCCCTTCCGCAAAATGATCGCCCACCCGGCCGTCGTGCAGCGCATGAACTGGATGACGGGCAGCGGTTTTAAACTGGACGCGGCGCGGGTTATTCACTACCCCAAGGGCTCTTCCGGCCACTACCTGCACAGCGGCCCCCACCCGGCCTCGCCGCGCAACCATTTCTTCATACAAAACGGGCGGACCTACTGCGAAACCATCAACGTGGCCTGGCAATTGGTGGACGTCAACGCAAACGACGGCGGTTTTGTCTGTTTACCGGGCACCCACAAATCCAAGTACCCCGCCCCCGAGAGCGTGTGCTCCTGCGAAGACGAGCGCGGCCTGGTCAAACACGTGGAAATGAAAGCGGGCGACGTAATCCTCTTCATGGGATCGGGACAGATACACGGCGCCTACCCCTGGACCAACAAAACCACGCGGCGCGTCGTGCTGCTCAATTACAAATCCAGAAATATAGATTAAATTTCCTAACTTACAATACTGTGGACACTTTTTCGATTTTGAGCGGGTTTTTGTAAGGTTGAAATTCGTAAGTGATTATTTATCACCAAGTTACACATTTCAACATCTATTTATCTAAGCCGTTATTTATCAATGACTTACAAAAAGTGTCCACAGTATTGAACTT
Organism: uncultured bacterium; assembly: GCA_964012055.1. Lineage (GTDB taxonomy): Bacteria > Latescibacterota > UBA2968 > UBA8231 > UBA8231 > CAXGRO01. The sequence continues at coordinate 1,247 of CAXGRO010000568.1, read as the reverse complement.
ACAGAGATCGATAAAATCAATGCAAATGCCCACAGTAACATTTGACGACCTGCTCAATATCCGCCGCGGCGGCGACGACCTGACCCTGGGCATTGGACCATCCCATATCGAAAAAATCGCCAGCGCCGACCAATGGCAAACCAAAGCAGCGGCACTGCGCGATATTTTCCGCCAAACCCTGGGCCAGGCCCCCGACCTCGCCTGCCCTCTGGACCCGCAAGTGGTCGCCGAGGAAGAATGCGACGGCTACATCAAACGCACCTTCACCTACGCCCTCACCACGCAAGAGCGCACCGACGCCTACCTCCTCATCCCCTGCGGCCTGACCGCCCCCGCGCCGGCCGTGCTGTGCATCCACCCCACCACCTCTTTTGGCAAAGAACAGGCCATCGGCAACGACCCTTCCCCCAAAGGCCAGGACAGCGCCTACGCCCTGCACCTGGTACAGCGCGGCTACATCACCCTGGCCTACGACTTGCTTAGCGCCAACACCCGCCGCTACCCCGGCCTAAAAGACTTCGACACCGCCCCTTTCTACCAGCACTACCCCAACTGGTCCGTCCGCGGCCGCGACCTATGGGACGTCGGCCGCGCCATCGACCTGTTGCAAAGTCTAAAAGAAGTAGACCCCGCCCGCATCGGCTCTATTGGCCACTCCCAGGGCGGCGGCATCACCATTCACGCCATGGCCTTAGACCAGCGCATCGCCGCCGGCGTCTCCAGCTGCGGCGACTGGCCCAACCGCATCTCCAAAAATCCCTTCAACGGCGCCCGCACCGGCTGGTGGGTCGGCCGTCCCGCCCTGCGCTCCTATTGCCACACCGGCAAACCCTTCCCCATCGACCTGCACGAATACCTGGCCCTATCCGCCCCCCGCCCCCTGATGAACATCGTCGCCCTAAACGATTGGATGTACGGATTAGACGAAGAACCCTTCACCCGCGCCGCCCTAGACGACCTAGCCCAAAACGTCGCAAACTTATACGCCCTCCTCAACGCCGATGACAACTTCACTCAGGTACTACACACCGCCGGCCACGGCTTCCAACATGAACACCGCACCCTGGCCTACGCTTTCCTAGACCAGCACCTTATGGCATCCTAGTTAATCTACCTGAGCTAATCAATGGTTCGGTCATTTTTATACAATACTGTGGACACTTTTTCGATTTTGAGCGGATTTTTGTAAGGCTGAAATTCGTAAGTGATTATTTATCAACAAGTTACAAATTTCAATATCTATTTGC
>CAXGRO010000567.1:0-4132 GCA_964012055.1 uncultured bacterium | reverse complement strand
TTGGGCGACGACGTGCTGGGTATTGCCGCCGATAAATTGCACATCGCTCGCCCCCGGCGGCCGCTCTTCACCACGGCGGCGCAGCGCCCCGACGTACTGGCGCACATCCGGCAGAACTGCCGCGACCGCGATATCCCTCTGTACGTGACCGATGAAAAGGGCATTGAGGGGCCGCCCGAGGCGGCGCCTGCCGCTTACCCCTGCGCCCTGGAGCAGGCGGCGCACCAGGCCAGCGTCTTTCGCGAAAACGCCCACCTGGCCGTGGCCGTGGCCACCCACCTGCTGGGCGACGATCTGCCCGCCGCGCAAGTGGGCGAAATCGTGCGCCAGCACCACTGGCCGGGGCGTTTTGAGGTGGCTCGGGAGTCGCCGCTGGTGCTGTTGGACGGGGCGCACAATCCGGCCGCCGCCGAGCGCTTGATGCAGGATTTGCGGGTGCGCGCGCCGCAGTGGACCTTTGTGGTGGCGGTCAACCGGGGCCACGACGCGGCCGGCATTTTAAAGGCGCTGCAGCCGCTGGCGCGCAAGGTAATTTTGACGCAGTCCGAGCATCCCAAAGCCAGAGAAGTAGAGGTGCTCAAAGAATGCGCACCGCCGGGGCTGGCGGTGGAAGTTGAGGCCGACCACGGCCGCGCCCTGCGCCAGGCGCTCGAAGCGCTGGGGCAGGACGATTGCCTTTGCGTCACCGGTACCCTGTCGCTGGTGGGGCGGGCGCGCGAGTTTTTTCAGTTGCCCTACGAGCGCGACGGCGTCACCGAAGAGGTGGTGCTGGAGAGCTTGCAGTGTTTGGAGCGGGCCTGCGCCAACCGCGGCATCGCCTTTGTGCGCGCCTCCGAAGACGGCAATGTCGTGCGCTTGGAGCGCGGCGGACGGCCACTCTACTTTTGGCGCAACCACCACCCGTTTAACGACGGGGTGGGCACCACCCTGGCCGAGGACAAAGCTTACCAGTACGAGCTCTTTGCCCGGGCGGGCCTGCCGGTGCCGCAGACCATGCAGATTTTTAACCCCTTTGCCGACGAGCGCTTTAACCGCTACAAACGCCACACTTCTGTCGCCGCCATCGCCGCCGACGTGGAGCACCAGTTTGCCTACCCGGTGGTGGTGAAGAAATACCGCAGCTCGATGTCGGTGGGCGTATCGCTGGAGAGCGACGGCGCGGCGCTGCGGGCGCGTTTGCAGGCGCTTTTTGAAAATACTTCGTATTTCGACAATATCCTGCTGATTCAGCAATATATCCAGGGCACGGAATACCGCGCCGTGGCCTCGCAGGACGAATTATTGCTGGCCTACGAAAAGCAGAGCGACGCCGCGGGGCCGTCGCACGACCTCAACCCGCTGCACCACGCCAGCGGCCGCGCCGTCAAAGTGGAAGAGGCGCCGTTGCTGGAAGAAATGCGGCAATTGATCCGCCGCCTGGCCGGAGTCATCGACCTGGGTTTTTACGCCGTCGATTTTATTCGCGACGGCGACGATTTCCACATTCTGGAGATCAACGCCAACCCCATTTGCCACTTCTACAACCTCAGCAACGGCCGGCAGGATTTTGTGCGCATCTACGAAAGACTGTTGGAGAAATACGTCGAATAACTATGGCCGAGCGCGACATTCAGACCGATCTGGTACACGCCGGGGAGTCGGCCCCCATAGAGGGCGCCGTAGTGCTGCCCGTTTTTCAAAGCGCCACCTTTGTTTCGCAGCCGGGCGAAGCGTACGACGATATTCGCTATTTGCGCCTCAACAACACTCCCAATCACCGGGCCTTGCACGCCAAGCTGGCGGCCATAGCCGGCGCCGAGGCGGCGGTGGTGACGGGGTCGGGCATGGCGGCGATTGCGGTGGCGCTGATGGCCCTGCTCAAAGCCGGCGACCATTTCTTGGCCCAGGATTGCCTCTACGGCGGTACCCACAGCTTGTTGACCGAGGACGTGCCGCCCCTGGGACTGGAATTCGATTTTGTCCAGGGCAACGCGCCCCACACCTGGGAGGCGTTGTTGCGGCCGACGACGCGGCTCATCTACGTAGAGACCATGACCAACCCGCTGTTGGAGGTGGCCGATTTGGAAGCGGTGGTGACCTTTGCGCGGCGGCACGGCTTGCTGGCAGTGATCGACAATACCTTTGCCTCGCCGGTCAATTTTCGGCCGCTGCAATTGGGTTTTGATCTGGAGATTCACAGCGCCACCAAATACCTCAACGGCCATTCCGACATTGTCGCCGGCTGCGTTATTGGCGCCGCCGATCACGTCGGGCGCGTGGTGCACAAACTCAACCACCTGGGCAGCACGCTGGATTCGCACGCCTGCTTTTTGCTACACCGGGGACTCAAGACGCTGGCGTTGCGGGTGCGGCAGCAAAACGACAACGCGCAGCAATTGGCCGAGTTTTTGCAAGGCCACAATGCCGTCGTTCGGGTGAATTATCCGGGGTTGTCCGATCACCCACAGCATCAGCGCGCCCGGCAGCTGTTTGCCGGCTGCGGCGGCGTGCTGAGTTTTGAACTGACCGGCGGCAGGGCGGCGGCCGAAGCTTTGATCGAGCGGGTGCAATTGCCCAAATCGGCGCCGAGCCTAGGGGGCGTCGAATCGCTGATCACGCGGCCGGCCGCCACTTCCCACTCGGGCATGACGGTGGAACAGCGCGCCGCCATTGGGGTGGGCGACGGGCTGGTGCGCCTGGCGGTGGGCATTGAAGCGGCCGAGGATTTGCGCGCCGATCTGGCCCAGGCGTTGGGGTAGTTTTCGGGCGTTTGATCTGATTGAGGTTGAGATGGGGCAGATTGTGTGGGATTTTACTCCTGTGGAACCGCTCCGGGCGCTCATTTCTTGCCCCGCGCCGGCGATTTGGCAAAAAAGGCAATTTTTTCTCAACGTTTTGGGATTTGCGCCGATCATCTAAACATAACCAGTTGCATCAGGCTGGTTGCCAAAACCTCCAACCCTCTCCTCATAGAGGGAACTCCTGTCGGGTCGGCCAAGCCCGGCAGGAGGTTTTGGCGATTTCTAATCCTGCGTCTTGTTGCCGGTGTGAGGTCTTTTGACCATATTACCGCTAGCCGAGACGAAAGGAGTTCTTTTTGTACTTCTACCACAATAAAAATTGACCGATATGGGACAGGAAGATCGCATCCTCTTTTCTGTAGATGAGGGGATTGGATTATTGCAGTTGAACCGTCCCCAGGCGCTCAATGCGCTCGACCGGGAGATGTACTTGGGATTAGAGGAGCAATTGGCGGCGGCGGCGGCGAATGACGACGTGCGGGTGGTGGTTTTTGCCGGTTGCGGGCGGGCGTTTTGTGCGGGGACGGATATTGGCGCTTTGGAAGGCGCCGAAGCCGACGCGGTGAGGAAATTGGCGTTGGTGGAAAACGGGGCCTTTAATGCGATTGAGGATTTTCCCAAACCGACTTTAGCGGCGTTGCACGGGTACGCGTTGGGTGGAGGATGCGAACTGGCGCTGGCCTGCGATTACCGGGTGGCGGCGGCCAGCGCCGTTTTGGGCCAGCCGGAGGTCGACATGGGTTGGCTGCCGGCGGCGGGGGCAACGTTTAGGCTGCCGGCCGCAGTGGGGCGGGCGCGGGCCTGGGAATTGATGGCGACGGGGCGGCACATAAACGCGGTCGAAGCCGAGCGCATAGGGCTGATACAGCGGGTGGTTGAGGCGGATGCGCTGATGGAGGAGGTGGTGGAGATGGGGCGGCTGTTGGCGCAGAAAGATCCGCAGGTATTGCGCGGTTTAAAAGAGGTACTCAGAGGAGAGGGTGGGCGCCCGGAAGCCGTGGAGCGCGAAGCGGAGTGCCTGGCGCGGTTCGCCACTGCCGAGCTAGCGCAGCAGAAGATTCGAACCTTTCTCAAGCGTACGTGAGAGACCTGGATCAACTAGCGATCGAAAACTTCATGAGAAATTCTTTCGTGGAGACTGCCGCCTTTAGGCGGCAGGAGAAGCGAAGGTCGCACCCAAGGTGTCCATTTTTTCTTTATTTGTTCAGTAGAGCGCACTCATATGCGCGGCGGCTGGCCGCCGGATGGGTGGTGGCTATTTGGCTCGCTCAGGTGGGGGTGAGTTACGCCGCCAACTCTTCTTTGGGATTGATCTGACGACGCTGAGTCTGGAAGAATTTATAAGCGTTGAG
>CAXGRO010000566.1:0-4135 GCA_964012055.1 uncultured bacterium | reverse complement strand
CAGCCCGCCAGCGGCAATAGGAGAAGTAGGGCGAGATGGCATATCTTTTGGCGCATCATCGCTGCTCCCGCAAAATGGTAATTTTGCCGCGCACCGCCAAAGCGTTTTCGTACCCTCGCCTTTTGATGGCTTCGGCCGCCTCGCGGGCGTCGTTTTCTTCGAGGTAATTGCCCACTTCAACCTTGTAATAGGGTTCCTGAAAGGTCACGTAGACGTCGTCGCGGGCCAGCCGCCGCCGGGCGTTGCGCTGCAATTTGACGGCTTCGGCGTGCTGGTCGAAGAGGTCGAGTGAAATGCGCCAGCCGAAAGCGGTTACGGCCACGGGTGGGGGCGCTTGTTCTGGAACTTCCTCGACGATTTCTTCTCCTAGTGGGATTTCTTCCGCGCTTTCGCTGGCGGTCGATTCCGCCACTGCCGGTTGGGTTGGGGGCAGTACGAAGGCGTCGGCGTAACTGGGCCCCAAGCGCGCGATGCGGTCTCGCAGGGCGGCGGCTTCTGGCTCTTGGGCAAAGGCGCCGGCGCGCACCATAAAGAGGTGGTGTTCGCTCTCCACCTGCACGGGCACGCCCAGGTTTTTTTCTAGTTCGGCGCCGCGCAAGCGGGCCGTTTTTTCGTTGCTCAGGGCCATTACCTGAACGCGGTAAGCCGTCTCGAGGGGCCGGGCAGTAGCGGCCGGTGGCGTGCGTTCTTCTTGGCGCGTTTCACCCTCTACGGCGGGGCGGGCGAATTGCGGCTGGATGAGCAGCAGGTCTTTGCGGATGGGGTTGAATTCTTCTTTGTGGGCGCGCTGGGCCGATGCGGTGGACACGGTAACCAATCCCGGCGGTGTGGTGCTGGCGCATCCCAACCAGACGGCGAGTACGGTCCATAGGGCGATTTTTCTTTTCATGCTTCTTCTTCAACCCATTGGTGCAGGGTTGGACCAAAAGGCGGATAGGCGACGCCTTTTTCGGTGATAATGGCGCTGACCAGATCGCAGGGCGTCACGTCAAACGCCGGGTTGTAGACCGCCACGCCTTTCGGTGCGGTGCGGCGCCCAAAGCCGTTGCTGATCTCTTCGCCGCCGCGCTCTTCTATGGGAATCAGGTCGCCCGACGCCTGGCTCATGTCGAGGGTGGAGATGGGCGCGGCGACGTAGAAGGGAATGTCGTGGGCGCGGGCCAGAATGGCCAGCCCGTAGGTGCCAATTTTATTGGCCACGTCGCCGTTGGCGGCAATGCGGTCGGCGCCCACAATAACGCAGTTGATTTTTTCGCGGCGCATGACGGCGGCGGCCATATTGTCGCAAATCACCTTCACTTCAACGCCGCTGTGCATCAGTTCCCAGGCCGTCAATCGCGACCCCTGAAGCAACGGGCGGGTTTCGTCGGCGAAGACGGTGAGTTTTTTATCATCTTCCTGGGCGGCGTAGACTACTCCCAAGGCGGTGCCGTAGTCGGCGGTGGCCAAGCCGCCGGCGTTGCAGTGAGTGATGACCTGATCGCCGTCTTGCAAGAGGGTGGCGCCGTGGCGCCCCAGGCGGCGGCAGATGGCCATGTCTTCGGCGCAAATGCGCTCGGCCTCTTGCAGCAGGCGGTCGCGCCGCGCCGCCGGCGCGGCGGCGGAATCGGCTGCGAGAATGGGCCGCATGCGGTCGAGGGCCCAGAACAGATTGACCGCCGTGGGCCGGGTGCGCGCCAGACGCTCGATGCACTCTTCGACCCGGGCGCGGAATTGTTCCGGCGGGCCGTTTAGGGCCTGCTGGGCGCCGATGACCACGCCGTAGGCGGCGGCAATGCCAATGGCCGGGGCGCCACGCACCTGTAATTCTTCAATGGCGACGGCGACTTCTTCTACCTGGGTGTAGTTGTGGTACACCACTTCGTCGGGGAGGCGGGTCTGGTCGAGCAGGACGAGGGCGGCGTCCTGCCATTTGAGGGTCTGTACTGCCATCTAAGATTTTTCCAGGCTGTAGAGTTGAGGTGCGTCTTCCTCGCCCCCGCCGCTGTCAAAGGAGGTGGTGGGCGCGTCGCCCCACAGGCGTTCGAGGCCGTAGAATTGGCGCGCCTCGCGGCGGAAAATGTGCACCGCGATGTCGACGTAGTCGACGAGTACCCAGCGGTGGTTGTTGGTGCCCTCCACGTGCCAGGGGCTGTGCCCTTCTTGCTTGAGGGCGCCGGTGAGGTCTTTGACCATATTTTTGATGTGGGGTTCCGATGTGCCGGTGCAAATGATAAAATAGTCTACCGAGTCGGTGACCTGGCGCAGATCCATGAGTTCGATGTCGAGCGCCTTCTTGTCCTGCAGTACTTCGACTATTTTGTTTATGCGGGGGTCTTCGTGGGGGGGGTGGGTCATATGGGTCCTTTCACTGTGTGAGCAAGTTCAAGCGCTGGTAGTCGCTGCCGATGATCACCGATACCTCCGCTAGCGGCGCCCCGTCTGCGGCGATTTGCTGGATGCAGTGGGGGATGCCCAGTACGGCGGCCACTTTGCGCGCCTTGTCCCAGTTGCCGCTGCGGTCGATGACCACGCTGTGGAGATAGCCGAATTGCGCGGCGTTGCCCTCGTGGATGACGTCAAAGCCCAGCCGCCGCGTTTTTTTGGTTAGGGACGCGGCTGCCTGAGGCGCGCCACAACCGTTGAGGATTTCTATGCGAATGGGTTCCTCCAGGCGCGGGGCCGGGGGTGGGGGCGCGGTCTCTTCTACGAGTTCGGTCAGGTCGACTTGTTGCCACAGAGCCGTGCTCAGGAGAACGATGCCCGCCACGCCGGTCAGGAACCACAGTATTCTGTCCTGCACGTTCTTCTCCGGTGGGGAGCGGGAACATAGGCGAAGCCTTATATAATAAGGCAAATGTACGTACTTGTATCAATACTGTGGACACTTTTTCGATTTTGAGCGAATTTTTGTAAGGTTGAAATTCGTAAGTGATTATTTATCAACAAGTTACGAATTTTAATATCTATTTGCCTAAGCCATTATTTATCAATGACTTACAAAAAGTGTCCACAGTATTGTATATAAAAAAATGGGAATTTGTTAATAGAGTCAACCACCATATTTGACGGGAGGCCGTATGCATTTGCGCCAGGAAGATTTTAGCTCGCTTTTTTCTATGGCTGAATTTGTTGAGGCGTGCGACCGGGCTTTTCGGTTGTACGGCCGCGGCGAGGCGGACAATCCGCCGCGGGCCGAGCGGGCCGAGCCGGGATATTTTCGTTTGGACATGCCGGCGGAGTGGCCCGGCAAGTATCGGGCGCGCAAGATTATCGAGGATTATTCGGACGTAAAAGAGGGGCAGTTGGGCGAGCGCCGGGCGGCGATAGAGCTGGAGGATGTGCAGCGGGGCACGGAACTTTCTCTCGACGCCGATTACATTACCGACATGCGCACGGGGGCGGCGGGGGCGTTGGGGATAAAATATCTGGCGTCCAAGTCGGTGGCGCGTTTGGGGATTTTGGGCACGGGGCGCGTGGCCCACGCCCTGGCGCTGGCGGCGGACCACGTATTTGACTTGGAAGAAATACGAGTCACCAGCCGCCGGGCTGAAAATCGAGAGCGGTTTGCCCGAGAGGTGGGCGGTCAATTGACGGCGCCGTTGCGGATGGCTGGGGACAAGGAGGCGTGCATTGAGGGCGCCGACGCGCTGGCGTTGGCCGTGCCAACGCCAACGCCCATTCTAGATTTGGACGAAGTAGGTGAGGGCGTGGTACTGGCGGCCATTGGCGGGGATGGTCGCACGCGCCAACTGGCGCCGGAAATACTGGAACAGGTGGGGGTGGTGGTGGACGCCCAAGAGCAGGCGGCCAAGTCGGGCGAGTTCCGCCACGCCCAAGAGTGTGGGCGCTGGGATCACATCGCCTTTGCCCGCGACACGGCAGGGCGGGTGCTCCATATTGGAGACGCAGCTTGTGGGCGTTTGGGGGAAGTCGATCCGGCGCCGCGCATTACATATTCTACTGGGTTGGCGGTGCAGGATTTATGCACGGCGGCTATGGTCTACGAGCGGGTGGTTTTAGAGAACCCAGCGTAGTTAATGAGCCATATGGTCGCCGGAGCTGGCGGGTGGCGGTTTTGCCGGCGGTGCTTTGTGGGGGGCCGGGCCGGGGGCAAGGGCTGCCGGAAACTCACAGCCGCAACGCGGCTGTGGGG